>JASHRR010000148.1 GCA_030037185.1 Xanthobacteraceae bacterium
GCCATAAGAGTCTCCGGCAGGGGACTGTCGCCTATTTAGGCGGCAGCGGAATGCCGGGCGTGCGTCAGCACACAGCCCGGGCCCTTGAGTTGACCTGCTGACAGGCTTACCGGTGTTTTGGCGGAGCGCTCGTTCACATACCGGCTTTATCCAACGAAGGTGCAGGACCCATCGCTTCCGGGGACGCTCGGCGCATCGTGCCGCAGCGCCGGCAATTGACGCACCGAGCGCGCCATTGCCCGCAAGAGGCGCAACAGCAACCGGCGGCGCAAGATAAGGCTTTGCGTCGCCCGGTTGCATGTCCGCGTCGCCAATCGGCGATGGGGCCTTTCGCACAAGCTCTCCCGGTTCCCGGTGGACCAGTTCACCTACATCGCAATCGAGGATCTGAACATCAAGGGGCCGGCGCGCGGTATGCTCGCCAAATCGGCGGCAAACGCTGCCTGGAACCAACGCGTCCGGCATTACAACGCAGAATACGCCGGTACCGTCGTAAGCATGATCGATCCGCGCGGCACATCTCAGACCTGTCGGCATTGCGGCACGATCCAGGGAAGCTTTCCGAGAGGCGGCATCGCTGTGACTGCGGCTGTGTTCTTCATCGCCAGTTGCTGCGGCTCAAATCGTTGAACTCGCGACTTCAGGCCGCGACCTGCAGGCGCGAACCGGAAAGCCTGAGAAGCCGTCGCCTGCAGGCAAGGGAGCGGTCACCTATCCTTATCCGGTCGCCCCACCTTTTCGACGGCGTCGCCCTACGGGCTGGCGTTCCTGCCACAGCCGAAACCCGCCGCGGAGGGCGTTGGCATTGTGGCCTACCCGCACTTGCGGCGGCAGCGCCGCGAGCTTTTTCACATTGCCGCCGCCGATCACCGTTTCGTCAGGTTCGAGCGCAGCAGCGAGGCGGGTCACCACGTCGGCGATGTGCCGTCGCCACTTCGTCTTGCCGTGCCGTTGCAGGCCGGCGCGGCCGACATAGTCCTCATAGGTGCCCTTCTTGTAGGGCAGTTGGCCGAGCTCCATGGGGGCGATCACGCCGTCGACAATCAGGGTCGATCCAAGTCCGGTTCCCAGCCCGAGGAAAAGCATCTTGCCGCCCCGGTAGCTTCCCATCGCCTGCATGGTGGCATCATTGACGACTTTCACAGGGCGACGGAATGCCCGCGCAAAATCGAAGCCGACCCATCCGCAGCCGAGATTGCGCGGCTCGGCGACCGGTCTGCCCCGCAGCACCGGGCCCGGATAGCCGATCGACACCACGTCGTAGGCCCAATCCGCCGCGAGTTTCTTGACGCCCGCGACCATGTCTTTGGGTGACATGTCCGGCCCGGATGGAAACGAGCGGCGCACTTTGTGCCCGCTGGCAAGGATCTTGACCGAGTTTCCGCCGACGTCGACAACCAGCACCTTCTTGCCGATGGACTTCTCTGCAGGTGCCGTTCGATCCCGGCGCACCGTCCCACGCCGGGCCCGCAACACCGATTCGGCATTCACGGCGGCTAGCTCGCCCGCTCAAGGACCGTGCATTTGGACCTGATCACCGCCATCAGATCGTTCCAGGAGTCGACGAACGACTTGGCGCCTTCCTCTTGGAGCTGGACCGACAGCGATTGCACGTCGATATTCGCTCCGGCGAACCGTGCCAGTATCTGTTCGCAGTCGCCGCCGTCCGCCGGCATAATCGCGCGGACGGCGCCGTGATCGGCGAGCGCGTTTAAGGTGCCCTCCGGCATTGTGTTGACGGTGAATGGCGCGGCCAGGGCCTCGACGTAGAGAACGTCCGAAGCCTTTGGATCCTTGGTGCCGGTGCTGGCCCACAGCAGGCGCTGCGGACGCGCCCCGGCATTGTAGGCCCGCATCCATCGCGGCGAACTCAGCAAGCCGAGATAGGCCTTGTAGGTCCGCTTGGCGACAGCAATTCCGAGCTGGTTGTTGAGCGCCTCGGGGACCTTGCCGGCCACCGCGACGTCCCAGCGACTGACGAAAATCGATGCCACCGACCGCACGTCGGGCTTCAATCCTGCGTCGATGCGGCGTTCGATGCCGCGCATGAATGCGTCGGCGGCCGCAAGGTATTGGTCGTCGGAGAACAACAGAGTGACGTTAATGGGTATGCCGGCGAAAATCGCCTCCTCGATCGCGGGCAGCCCTTCCCTGGTGCCGGGAATCTTGATCAGGAGATTGGGTCGTTGGGCCCGCGCGTGAAGGTTCTTGGCCTCGGCAACGGTCGATTCGGTGTCATGCGCCAGCAACGGCGAGACTTCGAGCGAAACCCAACCGTCCACGCCGCATGTTTGGTCGTAAACAGGCCGGAACAGGTCCGCAGCCGCGGTAACGTCATCCAGCGCCAGCTCGAAGAAGAGCTGCTCTCCCGACTCGCCCTGCGCCAGTTTGCGTTTGATCGCGTCGTCGTAATCTTTGCTGTTCTTGATCGCGTGATCGAAGATCGTCGGGTTGGATGTCAATCCGGTGACCGCCAACTCGTCGATGTAGCGGCGGAGCACGCCCGTCCTTAACAAGTTGCGCGTGATGTTGTCGAGCCAAAGACTTTGGCCGCGCTGGTGAAGTGTTCGATTTGCGTTCATGGTGCCACCTCATGTCAAGGGCGGATCGCCGTGTGTGGGTGGCCGGCCCTGATCGCCACCCATGCGCGCCCATCGCGCGCCAGCAGGCGGTCGGCGGCCGCGGGGCCTTCACTCCCGGCGGCATAATTAGGAAAGTCCTTTGCGGCATCGCACGCCCGGCAATCGAGCAATCCCTCGACTGCGCGCCAGGCCGCCTCGACCGTATCGGCCCGCTGGAACAAGGTGGCATCCCCGATCAGACAATCATAGATCAGCGTCTCGTAGCCGACGGCCGCGAGCGGCTCGAAATAGTCGCGGTAGGCAAAATCCATTGCCACCCCGTCGATCTCGATTTCTGAGCCTGGTCTCTTGGCGCTGAAACTGACCGACAGTCCTTCGTCCGGTTGGATGCGCAGCGTCAGGACATTGGCCGGCAATTGCGCAACAGGAGTGTTGCGAAACAGCGGATAAGGCGCTCGCCGAAAATGCACCGCAATCTCGGTCGTGCGGGCCGACAGGCACTTGCCAGTGCGCAGATAGAACGGCACGCCGGCCCACCTCCAGTTATCGATGGCGAGCTTGAGCGCCACATAAGTCTCAGTTGTGGAATCCGCTGCAACGTTAGGCTCTTGCCGGTAAGGCGGAACCTCTTGTCCCAGCACGATGCCGCCACCGTACTGACCGCGTACTGCGTCGTGCGGCGAGATGGAACGGACAGCCTGGAACAGCTCGGTCTTTTTGGCGCGTACCGCGTCCGCGTCGAACGCGATCGGCGGCTCCATCGCGATCATGGCGAGGAGTTGGAACAGATGGTTCGGCACCATGTCGCGCAGGGCGCCTGTTCGCTCGTAGAAGCGGCCGCGGCCCTCGACACCCACGGTTTCGGCGGCCGTGATCTGCACATGGTCGACATGATCGCGGCTCCACAGCGGCTCGAAGATGCCGTTAGCAAAGCGCAACACCAAAATATTCTGGACCGTTTCTTTGCCGAGAAAATGATCGATGCGATAGATCTGGTCTTCGGACAGCACCCTCAGGAGCTGCCTGTTGAGTGCCTGTGCCGATGCGAGGTCGTGCCCAAAAGGCTTTTCGACTATCAGGCGCCGCCACGCTTGCTCCGATTGTTGGATCAGCCCGATGTGGCTGAGCTGTTCGACCACCGGACCAAAGAACCGATCGGAGACCGCCAGATAAAACAATACATTGGCGGTATTGCTGTGCCCTTGCCGCTCGGCCAGCAGCTTCTTGAGATCGTTGAAGGTCTCAGGCTGAGTAAAGTCTCCGCGCATGTAGCCGATGCGCTGGGTCAGCCATGACCATGCCGGCACGTCGATCCCGGCGGGCCCCTGCATCATCATCGTCAGGCTCTGTCGCCATTGCTCGGTCGTGCGGTCATGATGATCGACACCAACAACCGCAAACTCGTCTGGAAGCCGGCCGGCCTTAACCAGATGATAGAGCGCCGGTACCACCAGACGCTTGGTCAAATCTCCGCCAGCACCGAAGATCACCAGGGTCGCAGATGGCGCCTGACCGCCGGAGCGGACCTTCGCCACAGCCGTCGCGGCTTCGGGCGCGACCGTTGTCACGGCAGTCATCCCCCCGCCTGGTGCTCGACTGTCGTTCGGGGGGTGGCTCGTTTGGCATCCTGCTCCATGTTTGCTCCTACTGGCCGCCCGTCGAGTCAAATGCACTCCACCGCTCCTCGGTTCAATATTCCCGACATGGCGGGCGGCATTGTCGGTTGAACGATCACGATAAGTTGCCAGTCAGCGCTGGGGCGATAGTTCTTGCTGTGCCTGCGGCTGGGCGTTGCTGCCCTGAGACGCCACAGAGCGGGCCGTCCACCACTCTTCCGGCTTGGCCGCGACGTCGCAGCGCTCAACCAGCTTGGGGTCTCCTTTGATCACTTCGAACGCGGTTTCCTCGCCTTGGCGCCAGAAGCGGATGTCAAGTTTGTGATTGCCGATATGCAGGTCACGCACCGTAAGGTCGGGCAGCCAGGCGGGAAGCGACGGGTCAACATAAAGCTTGTTGCGCGGCGCATCCGGCAGGAATCCCAATAAAGCCTGGGTGAGCATGAATACCGCGCCGGCCGCCCAGGCTTGAGGCACGTTTGCACCGAGATACTGCACCGGGAAGTTCGACTCGCTCGGCTCCGGCGTGGTGTAGAGTTCTGGCAACTGATTGAGGAGGAAGTGGCTCGCCGCCACACTGACATCGTGTGCGACCCGCGCTGCCTCCGCATCAAAGCCGTACGATTTGAAGCCCATTGCGATGATGGCGTTATCGTGCGGCCAGACGGAGCCGGTCTGATAGTTGTACGGATTAAATGCCGGGTTACCGGCGGATAGCGTTCGAATGCCCCACCCCGTCCACATGTCCGGCGCCATCAGGCGGTCCACCACCTTCTGCGCGCGCTCGCGGGCCACGATGCCCGACCATAGGCAATGTCCGGGATTGGACGCAACGGTCAGAACCTTGTTCTTGTCGCCGTCGAGCGCATAGGCATAGAAGCCGAGTTCCTCGTCCCAGAAAGCCTCGTTGAACCGCGTGAACAAAGCAGCAGCCTTGGCACGCAATTGCGCGGCACGCTCGGGCTTGCCGAGAACCTCGAAAACCTCCGCCATACGGAGCCAAGCGTTGTAGACGTAGCCCTGAAGCTCGCACAGCGCCTTGGGCCCCTTCACGAGCGAGCCATCAGGATACACGACCGCATCGCCGGAATCCTTCCAGGACATGTTTTCGTAGCCCGCGGAGGAACGCGTCTGGTATTCCTGGAATCCATCGCCGTCGCGATCCCCATAGTTGTCGATCCATGCGAGGCAGCCTTCCGCCGTGTGCAGATGTTGCTCCAGCAGCTCTTGGTCGCCGGTCGCGCGCCAGGCGGCATGCAGGGTTATCAGATAAAGCGGTGTCGCATCCGCCGTGCCGTAATAGGGTGTGTGCGGGATCAGCTTGAAATGGGCAAGTTCGCCATAACGCAACTCGTGAAGGATCTTTCCCGGCTCGGCATCGCGGTATGGATCGTCTTCCTTGGCTTGCAGCTTGCCTAAAACCTCCAATGCCCCGCGCGCGAATTGCGGATAGACCAGTATATTCTGCAACGACACAAGCAGGCTGTCGCGACCGAACGGCGCGACGAACCACGGCAGCCCGGCGGCCGGCATAAACACCCTGTGGTTGGTTCCTGCGATCGGCAAACGGAGCGCCGCCATGTCCTCCAGCGCTTGGTGAAAAAGGCGGTAGAATTCCTCGTTGCTGGTCTCGATCTTGGCCACCGTGTTCAACCATCGCGATACCGCCTCGGAATGGCGGGACTTGTGGCTGGTCCCGACACAATGGCGGGGCGCCTGGCAGAGTTGCTCTGCGTTCTCGGGCTCATAAAGCAAGCAAGCGTGCCAAGCCTCACTTGGCTGAATGGCGACCTCGAGACTGAGCCGCCCATTGGCAAGAACGGCCTTGCGCGGTGCGCGCGCCACCACAGCGGTCACAGCGCGATGAAAATCCCGGTTCGAATATACCGTGCGAAGCCCCTGTCGCCGTTCCGACCACTCCGTGGTAATCTGGCCGCGGCGTACGATGTGGCCCGATTTGACCTCGAAGATGTCGGCGAAGTCCGATCGGAAGGCAATCTCAAGCTGGAAGCGCACCGGTTTCCTGCTGTTGTTGGTGATGTCGAGATCCTCGTGCAGGCCGCCGCTGATTGATCGGCTGATGGTGAGGCCCAGCGTGCGCGGCGGAATCGGCCCATCCCCGGTGAGAATGGGCCTGTTGGTGAGAAAGATGCGCGCCGAGTGATAGTTGAGCGGCCCGCCGTTGAGCAGCTCCCACGGCTCACCATTGGCGTAAATCGCCCAATTGCTGATGATCCGGGTGTCAAGAAAGTAAAGGCCCTTCTCACTTGGCCAGGTGATCTGCCCGTCCAGCCCGGTAACGAGCACAGTCTGGCCCTGATGGATGGCTATCTGGGGTGGACCAACCTGAACCTTGAACGACAATGATGTGCTCCTTGCTGCTCGGCGGGGTGCCGCGTTGATGCGCAATCCCTATGCAGGCCCAGATCGTAATGCGACGGCGCTCGAACGCCAAGGTCGGTCATTACCAACTGTATCGCCCGGCCGTGCGTCGCAACAGGTTTTCATCGCCTGTCGGCTTTGCGGTCCCTGCATCAACATATCAGGCCTCTGATCGGAGCGTGTCGCGCTCCGGGCCGTCATCGATATCAGCGCGCCGGCGTCCCATCAGCAGCCAGGCCTCAGACGGGCCAAAGGGTCATCAGGTTCGCACGCGGCGCGAAGACCGGACTCGTTTTCGTTTTCATCCTCTACGCAGACCTCGGCAGGGAAACCGGGACTGTCTCATTGCTCTTTCCTGATCCGAGCATCACTCACCGGAGCACGGGACCCTTCATAGCTGCTAAGGTCGCGGGTTTGTCTTGGTGTTCGACGGCATTGTTTCCGGCATCCAGAACCAAACGATAAGGACCAGACTGAGCGCTACGCAGGCAATGCTGACGAACCCGATCGCACCGCCAAAATGTCCGGATATAAGGCTGAAGAATGTGGTGCTGAGCGAAGCACCGATGCCCGAGAGCGTCCCAAGAAAGCCCTGCGCCAGGTTGAACCGGCCAGTGCCTTTGGTGAGATCCGCGACAATTAGTGCCGTGAGCACACCCAACATGCTGCCGCTGACACCATCGAGCAGTTGAATCGAAATCAGCAACAGTGGATTGGTGGTGACAGCAAACAGCAGCGCGCGCAGCGTCAAAGCGCTGAATCCGATCAACAGCAAGGGCCGGCGACCCCAACTTTGAGCCTCTCGCCCGACCCACGGGGCGCTCAGCACGACGACGATTTGGGGGACGATGATCAACGCTGAGACGATAAGCGAGGCACCGGTTCCACTGTGATATACCAGTTCCTCGCCGGCGAGAGGCAACATGGAGGCATTTGCAAACTGGAACAAAAACAGGCAGCCGGCGAATATGAGCAAGCCGTAGTTCTTCCAAAGGTTCAAGCGCCGTATTCTCGGGGGTGGTGTGGGTGCGTGGTGGTCGGGTTGCCCGCAAGCGCGGCCGAAGTGGATCTCAGGCGCATGGATGCGCGATAGAGCCGCCAGCGCAGGAAGCGAGAGCGCAGCAGATGCGACGAATATGGCTCGATAAGACAGAAAATACCCGATGGCGCCCATAACCGCGGTGGTCGCGAGGACTCCTGCCGATGCGAAGCGTTGATTGCGCCCGAGCCGTTCGGCAAGGTCGGAATGACCGACGAGAGCGAGGCTGATCGCCGCGATGGCCGGCCCCAGGAGCCCTCCGGTCAAGCCTTGTAGGACGAGCGCAGTAAGGACCACCGGGCGGCTTGGCCAAAGTGCGATGACCAGCGCGCTCACCGCAACCATGATCCCGCCCACTGCAACCAGAAACCGCTTCGACCGGCTGGCGTCGAGTAGTTCACCCCCCGGCACCTGGCTCAACAATCCGACCAGACCGCCGACGCTCAGCGCGAAACCGATATCCTGCTGGGTCCATTTCTCATCAGCCAAAAGCACTGCCACAAAGGGACCGAATCCCGACTGCATGCCTGCGAGAAAGAAATTGATCCCGTCGAGGCCGCGCAGACTCGTCGTGGAAGGAGATACGCCGATGGCGTCCGATGATGTGATGACCGCCATACGTCGTGAACCTCGCTATCTCTCTTATCATGTTGCTCACTAGAGGACTTATTAACGACTTGCCAGCGACCTAAGGGGACCGCGCGAAGATCGCAAGAGTTTTGCATGCGGCGGGAACCTGGTCTGCCGTCGATTGGTTGCTCTCTTGCGCTCCCTCACGGCTAACGGCGCCGCGCGCAGTTTGCACCCCTTGCAGGGGACAACGAGCAGCGAACGAATGTCGAGGTCGAACATTATGGTGGTCATAGCGCAGCGGCGAGCCACCGGCATTAATGGATGCGAGCCGGCGCATGTTACGCTCATGGGCGACACGGCCGGGCGAGCGTTACATCGTGACAAGCATTGAGGACCGTAAGCGCGCCGCATCCGCGCGCGCGGTAGAATTGGTGCAGCCGGGGATGCGGGTCGGCCTCGGCACCGGGTCGACGGCGCGCTATTTCATTGACTTGCTGGCTGCGCGGGTGCGCGACGGCCTCGCCGTGGAGGCCGTGCCGACCTCCGAGGCCACCCGCGCCCAGGCGGCGCGGCTTGGCATCCCGCTCGCTGCCATGGATGGCTGGGGGGAACCCGATCTGACCGTGGATGGTGCCGACGAGATTGCCCCCGACCTTACCGTTATCAAAGGCGGCGGCGGCGCGTTGCTGTGGGAAAAAATCGTCGCCGCTGCCTCCGTTCGCATGATTGTGATTGCGGACGACACCAAATGCGTGCCCGTGCTGGGCCATTTCCCGCTGCCGATCGAGGTGGTGCCGTTCGGTCTTGCGGCAACCCACCGGGCCGTCGAGGCGGCTAGCGTGGCGGCCGGGTGCGCGGGGCCGGCGGTCCTGCGACGCGGCGAGGCGGGCAATCCATTCGTCACGGATGGCGGGCACCATCTGCTCGATGCCACCCTTGGACGCATTCCCGATCCCGAGGCGCTGGCATCGCGGCTTGCGGAAATTCCGGGCGTGGTCGAGCACGGGCTTTTCATCGGCCTGGTAGCGGCGGCCATCATCGCTGGGCCGGCCGGCGTGCGCATCCTAGAGGCCAGCAGGATTTGACTCGATCGCGTGATGCTTGCGGCCGACGCAAAGACGACATCGCCAATCTCGGCATCGAGTGTCGTGGGCCGACCGTTAAGGAACGACTGTGATGCTGCCTTGGGCCTGCACCGGCGGGGGCGGCCGCGATGAGCCGGGATCGGCCGGCATCCGCAGTTCACGCGCGCCACTGCGCGGCAAAACTCGGGTGGCGCGCGCAACCGACTGGAGGAAAATCGGGGCTTGGACCGGATGCAGGTGGCCCCAGGACAATTTATGAACAAGAACCTCCCTATCGCAAAAGCCGCTCCGGGTCATCGAAAGCTTCGGCCCTCGTGACTGACAAGGTAATCGATCCAAGCAATATGCCGCGCTGATGAGGCGAGATGGGTGAAGGCTTGCGGGAAGTTGCTCAGGTGTTCGCCTGCCGGACCGAGCGATGGGCTGCGTGGGACCGCAGGCGCGTTCAAGATGTGCAGCTTCTGGTACGTCGAATGTTGCCGGCGACGTCAAGCCGGCAC
>JASHRR010001332.1 GCA_030037185.1 Xanthobacteraceae bacterium
GCATACCCGCCCGCTCGACGTGCGCGCACTCGTTCGCGAGGCGGTGTGAGGGACGCCCCGCTAACCTTCCTTCGCCGGCGGGGAGAGGGTGAATGGCGCGTCTTTCGCGCTCATTGCGGGGGTCGCCCCTCTGCCCGCAAGCAGCGAGACGGCTGAGAGGGAGTTTCAAGGCGCGGTGATCAGGCTACAACTCCTCGGCTTTCAGCTTCACGCTGAACGACATCCCGCCCGCGCCGCAGCATGGGCACGCCATCGCCACGAGGATGCTTTGCTTTTGCTCCTCGTCGATGTCGGCGCGCTCCAACATATCGCGGGCCTGCTGTTCGAACAGTTCATGGAGCGACAGACTACTGGCGGCAACCCGCGAAGCGTCGCCGCCGACCATCACCGCAGCGTCGGTTTCGGGCTGCGGCGCGCCGGCCCTGGACGACGGGGACGGCAATGACGACCGGCGGCGCCTGCTCGTTGGCCTCAAGGCGAAATCTCCTCCAACACGCGCGATTTGGTTTCAGTCGCGAACAAGGCCACGACGACACTCGCCACAAGCACCACAAGACCGAACGCCAGGAAGGCGCCGCCGATGCTGCCGCTCCCCACGGTATTACCGAAGACCTGGGGTCCGAGAACGGAGGCGAGGCGCAGCCATGCGGTGCCGGTCGAGGTGCCGAGAGCGCGCACCCGGGTAGGATAAAGCTCGGCGGTGTAGAGGTAGAGCGCGAGCGACAGCGTGCTAATGCACATATTGGTCAAAATCGCGAAAACGAGAATGCGTTCTGCGCTGCTTGGTCCGATCCACCACAGCGTGAGCAGCGCCGCCGCCGCGCCGGCGAACGCGGTGGTGAACCAAACCCGGCGGCCCACTCTGTCGATCACCAGCGCGCACACGAAGCTCGTGAGGAGTCCGAACGCCTGGGTCATCAGCCCGTAGCTCAGCGCATCCTCAAGCGGAACCTTGAACACAGTCCGATAGATCGTCGGCAGCCAGGTGGTGAGCCCGTAGTTCGCAAAGTAGGTTGCAAACCATGCCACCCAAATGACCAGCGTACGGCGGCGATAGGTGGCGCTGAACAGCTCCATCCATGTCGCAGGCTTGGCAATGATCCTTGGGACAACTGACTCGGCCGGCGGCAACGGCTTGCCGGTCGCCGCCTGCACCTCCCGCTCGATGAGCGCAATGGCGCTCGCCGCCTCGCCGATGCGGCCGCGCGACGCGAGCCATCGCGGCGACTCGGGCAGATGCCGCATCATGAACAGAGCGAAGAACGCCGGCAGGCCGCCGATCAAGAACAGATATTGCCAGCCGACGGGCACAATCCAGCGGCCCACCACGGCCACCGCGACGAGGCCGATCGGGAAGACGAGTTCGAACAGCAGCACGAAGCGGCCGCGGCCTTTGGCCGCGGCAAGCTCGCTGATATAGGTCGCGGCCACCGGCACTTCGGCGCCGAGGCCGAGCCCCTGGAGAACGCGCAGCGCCAACAGCGACTCATAGCTCCACGCCCACCCGCAGGCGAGGCTGAAGACACCGAACCACAGCACCGCCGCAATGATCAAGGGCCGGCGGCCGATCCGTTCGGCCAGCGCGCCGCCGACCAGCGCGCCGACCAGCTGGCCGACAAAGCCCGCCGAGATCAGCCAGCTGATGGCGGCCGGCGTAAGCTGCCAGGCTGGCACGACGGCAGGCAGCACATAGGTGATGGCGAGTGCATCGAAAGCATCGAAAAAGGTCGCGGTGCCGACGATGATGCGGGTTCTGATCTGCCACCCCGACAATGGCAGCCGTTCAATGCGGGCAAGAATATCCTCAGGAGTCGCTGAGCCGGCTTCGATCGGTCGAGGGGCCGCTGTTTGCGATACGGTCATTTGTGTCACCCCTGGGAACGGCCCGGGACCGGAAGCCTCCCACCACCCCAACCCTGCCCCCACGTAGGAGGGAATTCTGTAAGCGCGCGATGCGCAGATAGATCGCCTTACATTCCGCCCAACAACGGTCCAGCCAGCCTATTCCCTCAGCGCAGCAAGCGCAAACCTGCGCGGGCGCTGGTCGCCCAGTCCGCCCGAAAACGCCGCGCTCCGTGGAATTGCAGCAGGTCCATCACGGTGATCGCCGGGTTTTGATTTACTCGCAAACCACCAATTGCTATTCGATGTCACCGACGCTGGTCGAGAAAGCGACGGCGACACACAAGAGGCCGAATTCTATGATCGCTGGTGGCGTGAGGCGCCTGTTCCTTGCCGGCGAGGTTTTGGCTATCTTCGACCGGTTTCGGCCGCTGCCCGCGCGTGGGTAGACTGGCCCTCCCTTTCAAATTGCGCGGGAACTCCTGAATGGTCTATGTCGACGACGCCATCTGGAACTGGCACGGCCTCAAATGGTGTCATCTGCTGGCAGATGATGTCGACGAGCTGCATGGCTTCGCGGCGCGGCTAGGTATTTTTCGCGCCTCGTATCAGGGACCGCCCAAGACCACCGCGCCGCATTACGACCTCACGGGTTTCGAGCGCGCCCGCGCGCTGGCGCTGGGCGCGAAGCCGTGCAGCCGGCACGAGATCGTCGCAGTGTTCCGGGTCCAGCGGGTGGCGGGCGCCAAGCGCCCACGAGAGTGAATCCGGAAAGTGAATCTGCAGGTGCACACCCCCGCGACCGCAGCCGCGCCTGCGCGGCAATCCTTCGCGGCGCTGCGCCACGCAGGCTATCGTGCGCAGTTCATTACCTATGTGCTGGCGATGATGGCCGACAATATCGAGCACGTCATCAGCTACTGGGTGATATTCCGCAAATTCCAATCCCCGGCGCTGGCTGGTTTCGCCGTGGTTTCGCACTGGCTGCCGTTTCTGATGTTTTCGGTGGTGGCGGGCGCACTTGCCGACCGGTTCGATCCGCGCCGCCTCATTCAGTGCGGCATGGTGCTGTTCATCATCGCGTCCCTGGGCTGGGGCTATTTCTTCATCACCGACACTCTTGAGATGTGGCATGCCATGGTGTTGCTCATCGTTCACGGCTGTGCCGGCGTGCTGTGGCAATCTCCGGGTCAAGTCCTGCTGTACGATATTGTCGGGGCCGCCGATCTGTCGAGCGCCGTGCGCCTCAACGCTACCGCCCGATATCTCGGCGTGCTGGTGGGACCCGCCGTTGGCGGCGCGATCATGCTGGCGCTCGGCCCTTCGCTCGGCATCCTGCTCAACACCGTGTTCTACCTGCCGCTGGTTTTGTGGCTGGTGAACGCGCCCTATGGTCCGCAGTTTCGCAAGGGAGCGCCGCCGCGGCGCGCGGTGCGCGGGTTTGCCGATATCGCACAGACAATGCGCGACATTGCCGGACATCGCGTCATCGTCTCCATGACCCTGCTCGGCGGCTGTGCCTCGTTCTTCGTCGGCAACGCCTATAATGCGCAAATGCCCGGCTTTGCGCTTGATCTCGGCCACGGCGACCCGGGCGTCGCCTACAGTTCGCTGCTCGCCGCAGACGCCGCTGGCGCTCTGCTGGCCGGGGTGCTGCTCGAAAGCCGCGCGCTCCTGGCCGCCAAAGCGCGCACTGCTATCATCCTGGCCGTACTGTGGTGTTGCGCCCTGATTGGTTTCTCGCTCGCAACCGTCTACCCGCTCGCCCTGGCGCTGTTGTTCACCGCCGGGTTCTTCGAGCTTGCATTCAATGCCATGGCGCAGACGCTGGTGCAGCTCAACGCGCCGACCGAAATCCGCGGCCGCGTCATCGGCCTGTTCAACATGGCGAGCCTGGGGTTGCGCGCTTTCTCAGGCGTCACCGTCGGTCTGATCGGCAGCTTGGTCGGCGTGCACTGGTCGTTGGCGGTGTCGGCCCTGGCGATGCTGGTGGTTGCCTGCGGGCTCCTGGCACTGCGGCGGTGAAGACAAGGCCCGGCCTCGAGCGCACCGCCGCCGTGTGACCCCAAGCGTCGCCCAAGACGAGCGTGGCGGGTTAGCGGCCCGACGGCACCTCGATCGGAGCGCAATTCCGACGGCCTGCCAGCAGGCAGTCCTCCTGCCGCGAGACATCGATCAGTTTCATCAAAAGGAAATAGCCGCCCACGCAAACGAGCGCGATGGCAATCATGATGACCAGGATGGCAAGTGGCGACAGCGTCGGTTCGCCGTTGTCGTCGGGTTGACCCGATTGGAATCGGTTAGTGATTTCATCGGGCATGTGAGACACTTCGTACCAGCATTCGCATCATCCTGATCGAACTTGAAATCCTCAGCTAACTTTCCTCGCAACGCGGGCAGGCCGTTCAAGGGCTCCCGGCAAAGGGTTTGCCGGACACCGCATTCTCTCAAGTCCAGCGCTTCAATGGCGGCGGCCGCAAGAAGAACCGCAAGGCTGTCGGCCATTATTTGACGGGAGGTGTTGATATCGCCAATATCAATCTCGTCATCGAGGTCAGATCATACAAAACAGATCCGCAGCAAAGCGTCGGCAAGCGCCGGCCGCGGACGCACACATTTCGCGGCATGTCGCTGCTCGCGCAATCGCCTGAACGGAGCAAGCCGCTCGCCTAAAGCCTCCATCATGACGATCTTCTCGCCGAAGGAGCAGGGGCAGATGTCACGCCGTCTCTCCGCGAGGTCGAAATGTCGGGGCAAATGGTCTCAGGCCGTTTCACCCAACAGACTTTATATTGACCGGATCGACGATGCCAGTGCGACCGCAGAGCGTTGGCGAGACATCGCCATGCCAACCTATCGATGCCACCGCAAAGGGCCTCGATATCTCGGCTCGTTCCTCCAAGAGCTGGAAAGCCTGATCGCCGTGGCACCATCCTGTCGATCTATTTTGGCCGAAACGGCCCGAAAGCCGCTACCGCAGTCCTCAGAACTTCGCTGCCAAGAGATTGCCTCGTCGACCCATCTGCTTGACCGTCCCTTCAGGCCGCTCGGGCGAGCCTCGCGAAGATGCTCGTGAGGCGCAGCAGGGTCGAATAACAAGCCTTGCTTTTACCCATCGTTTGTGGATTGCGGCCGGCGATTTCGATGTAGGCCTGCGCGGCCGCCTCGATCAGTTCGTTTTCGTCAAATACATCCGGCATCGTGATTTCCCACTTATTGCCGGATCGGCTTACGAAAGCTGAGAGCGCGCTCAATATTGGAAAAATGATCCCGTCCGGCACTTCCGCGCCGCCGTTTTCTCGCGCGATCGAAGGCAGTCGCGTGCCGCGGAAGCCGGGATGAGACTTCCATCGTCCATAGAGGTTCCAGGCCTGCCCCGCTATATCGAGAAAGTATTGGTAAACGCCGGAACTCTCGCTGTCTTCGCGCGAGCCGTCCACAAGACGTTGAAAGAGCTTCAAACACCGGGTCTTCTGACTGTAGGTGAAGACTTTGTTTGAGGCGTCGCCCTCGCCGTCGAGCGACTTCAGGAGAGCCCCTGGCATAAGAGCGAGCATGACCTGGATGAGCTTTTCCGTATCCAGATATTCCCCGATATCTGTTTCGGATTTGCGCAGTTTGGCGTGAGGAATGGTCTCTCTTACCGCAGCCTCAAGCTCGTCCAGTTGACCACGGCGCCCGGCAATCGAGATCGGGCGGACATCGTTCTGAAAATTCCGCGCAATCGAGATTTCCGCAATAAGGCCATCGTCGGTGGTGACGATGAGCTCGAATTTGATGCTGGGCTCAAAAAAATCAGGCAAGCCGCGATATTTGCCGAAATAACGGGCTAATTCGCCCCGGGTTTGCGACCCGTTGATGATGCTTGGCCGCTGCAGCACGAGAACCTTTCGTTTATCGTCAATTTCCGCTGCGCGCGCAACAATCACCATTCCCCCGTTAAGGATGGAGAATTGATCCGGTTGGTCCTCCAGCGTCTTGCGGATTGCCTGATGAACGAGGGTCGGCATGTGTTTGTGGTCGCCCTGAGCGTTCGCGAGGTATTCGCGCACGTTCTCGTCATCTTCGAGGCTGAGGACAGACGAGGCCGGGGCGTTGCCGGAATAGACCTTCCGGCCGGCGGCGTCATCCTCGGGCGCGCTGATATTTCTGCAGGTAATGTAGGGAAATTCAAATGCAGCGCCTACCGCCCTCGTGGGGGTCGTCATATGAGTCTCCTTAGCCCTTCGATCGTTCTTACCGACGCGGCAGGCCACCGGCCTTCGCCGAACGGATCGATACGAAAAAAAATGAACGAGTTGGTGGCAGAATGCAATGATCGCGACGCGAGACGAACAGTCTCCTGTGCACATCCAGATCCTCGCTAGGGCCCGTCGGCTGAATTGAGCTACTTCTCCGAAGTCAACGGCCGGGTCGTCGCCGCCATCCAATTGCCCGCTTCAGCCAATCCGCTGAGATCGGGACATCGAGCGAGACCGGCGAGGAGTTTTCGTCAGATCGGCGGAATGGGTTGACGTCTTTTGCAGCACCTCAGCGAGTTAATATTAAGACCTAGAGCTTGAAGGGGTTGATGGTTCGCATTTGCCATCAACCACCATGGGGTCGCAAAATGGGGCAAAGCCTTGCGATTGATCTTAGGCGCCGGAATTGACGGGCGTGACCGGCACGACTGGCAGCGGGCTGCGCACGATCGCGTTACCCGGCGGGGACGTAGCCCAACTTAGGCAATTGACGAGCTTGACCGACAATTTTTTGCGGGGCACCGGCCCAAAAACGCGATTCAAATCAACGGCGCTTCCGCCACTCAGCTGTAGATCTACCCGCTTTTTTCGTGAAGCGAATCGACCTACGTCATTCGCATCATGTTCCTGCGATTGAACTGAACCGCTGCGCGGTAATGCCCGTGGATAATCCCTGTGGAAGTTGAGGACGAGGGCTTGTAACGCGAGGCTACCTGCCTGTCAGGTTGTGTTTGCCAATGCAACTCAACAGGCAGGAGCCTACGCTATGAGCGAGTATGTTAGCCCATTGCGCCGCCGCATGATCGAGGACATG
>JASHRR010001333.1 GCA_030037185.1 Xanthobacteraceae bacterium
GCGAGACCGCCCTGATGCGGGGATGACAGTCCAACCCGGTGAGTTCGGGTCAGCTAACGGCGTTCGTCCCACCTGCTGACGATACTTCGACGGAAGCCACCATCTCGGTACATGAGCCGAAGCCGACCTGGCGGTTTCACTCCGCCTTGATGTTTGCCTCGCGGATGGCGCGGCCGTATTCGTCGCGTTTCGTGGGAAGATAACTTCACGCCGGGAAAAGCCGCGGAGAGGAGAATCTGAAATGAGACGGTGAAACCTCTCAAGAAGTCCCGCCGCTGCAAGTCCGGGCCGGTCAAATCCGTAGCGGGCGGGCCGGTAGCGAGTGTTGCCTCTTTTCCTTTGAAATCAAAAATCGGGCTTCGTGGCTTCGGGCAGCGGCACCAGTCCTTGGTTGAAGAAATCGCCATTGTTCTCGTTGCACTGGTGAGTCGCGATCGGTGCATTTTCGGTGCGGCGCCAGCGTTGTACCGCCGTGTACGGCATCGTAAAGGCGCCAGGATCCTCCACAAAGACCGAAACATCCACTGTCTGGCCATCGGCCGCGAGCTTCAAGCGCTCCACCACATGGAGCTGGTCGGTATGCGGCGTGCGGTAGTTGTCGAGAAAGGACTTGGCCGAAATCCCGATGGTGTCAATGACCAGCGTGTCCCCATTCTCGTAATGGCCGACCGATTCTCCGTACCAGGAGGGCTTCACGTCCTTCGAATGTGTCACGTTCAGATAGATGTGCCGAATCTCCGGTCCGGCTTGCGCGATGATTATGACTTTCTCCGGGGTCTGATAAAAGAAGAACGCCTCGATCGGCGAATAAGCGTCGAAACCCGGTACACCGACCGGCCAGCACCGTTCGCGCGCGCGAAACGGAACCTTGCCTGCCAGCACCTTATCATTCGCCTTCTTCATCGACGGGATGGTCCAGGGCTGCAGGATCGGATTGGAAAGATCGGCAACGCGATAGGTCGGTTGCGGACCGCGCCCGTTGGGCACATAGGGATGCGCCTTATCGAAAGTGACGGGGCCCGGCCCA
Source organism: Xanthobacteraceae bacterium (assembly GCA_030037185.1). The sequence goes on from JASHRR010001333.1 coordinate 1,028, forward strand.
CCCGTCGGCGGCGGGAGCAGGTCGTCAACGCCGATCGCGCGGTCGAGGACCCAGCCGGTTTTGGCGGTCGTGGCGAAATCCGGAATTACTTGATTTTTCGAGCCATCCGCGGCGGACGGCCCCCCGGTTCCGACAACAGCTATCACTAATCCAAATCGTGGTAGCAAATGTCCCATGGATACCCCCGAGCGTCGGCTCGCTAGCACGCTAAAGTGCAGCTGAGATTAAGCTAATGTTCGCACGATTGGTAGGGGTCGCGATGTCTTATATGAACTCGTATAGACGCATGCCTTTTAAATGAAAGGACTTCGCCGAGCGCGGCTATTCAGTCACCTCGTCGGCCCGTGCAAGAATGACGGCGGAACGGAAATCCTCTGGCCGAAAACGCGCGCTAGCCGTTTTGAAGTACCGCAAGTCCCGTGGGGCCAGGCCCTTCTCAGCGAGCATCAGCTAACTCCGCGCTTAGCATGCAACTTTCGTTTTGGATGCGGACATGCGGGTTATTCTCGGGCGCGCACCTCCTCGATCCGGTTGTGTCCTGGATCGGCATCGCGTGCGTATTTTTTTTGACGGTCCCGGGGCCGGTCAGAGCTTTGTCGATCGTTCGTGATCTCGTTTCAAAGCATGTGGGAAGCATCGAACAGCGCCGCCGCCCCGACGGCGATCGCGCGATGAAATCCCGCCGCCGCATTTCATGATCTCCGCGCTGGATCAAGAGAGCCTATCCCGGTCCGGGCTGGGTCGGAACCCGATTACACCGGCTCAGAACGGCTCTCAAAGAGCGCGCCGGACGCTCGTGTTCGTCCGCAGTTGGCCCCAAGCCGGAGTGGCGACCCTCGCCGGGTCACACCCGCCGTTGAGGTAACTCCGGACGCGGCGGTCACCGGGTCTGATCGACCGTCTATCACCGAACACCGGTCATCGAACTGACCAGTGTCCGCATATCGACACTATGCAATATCGGCCCGTGAGCGGATCGGCCTCACTCCGCTTTGATGTGGCAACTCGAATGTCCTTGCCCGATTCCTCAATCTCCTCGGCAATGAGAAGTCAGTAGCCGAGCGGTCGCTCGACCAGCTAGTCTGCAAAATCAGCTGGAGGATATCGGCCGCATGCAAGGTGCAACCACAAAAGCGGCAGGGCCGAGCTATTGCCGCCGCTGGCCCAGCGCAGCGTTAGGGTTGGGAACGGCATTCCTGCTCATCGTGGTGGTTGGTTCGGGCATCATGGCGGCGAGCTGGCCGGCCGCCCTCCTGTGCAACACGCTGCCGACTGGCGCCATTATAGCGGTGCTGATCTTGATTTTCGGCCCGCTCTCTGGCGCGCACTTCAACCCCGCCGTAGGCCTGGCTTTTGCTCTGCGGGGCGAGCTGCTGCGACCGACGTATCTACATCGTCACGCAAGTCGTCGGCAGAGTGGTCGGGGTGTGGGAATTGATCGTCGCTCAATGCATAGCGTCTCAAAGACGGCCTCCATCAAGAAGGCTCCCGTGAATCACGCTTCGCGCGGTCACGCGCGTCGCGCCACGGGCGGCCACGGCCGTCAGGCCCTCGCTTCTCTTCGAACAACGGCTCGATGATCGTCCACAGTCGGTCAGGTCCATGCCCATCCGGTACGACGGGTCGACGGCAACCGTTGATGAGAAAACTGCCGGTCTAACCTTGATTGGTGGTACACTTACCAATGCGACCCCTTCGGTATTCCATCAACGTCACATTGGACGGGTGCTGCGATCATCG
>JASHRR010001334.1 GCA_030037185.1 Xanthobacteraceae bacterium
AATGCTCGGCGGACTGAACGCCGTTGCGGCGTTGTTTGCCCCATGCCGCGGTGACAAGCGCGTGCCGCTTTCGGCGATCACAATCATGAGGGGCCGGTCCTGGCACTGTACAAAGTGCTCTGGACCGGCCGGGCCAGTGCGGGGCCGTGGTGCTCACACCGATCGTTCGTGCTTCGAGGCTGGCAAGCTTCGATTCCAGTCACCGCTGATCTGTTGCGGCGCTGTCCCCAGTCAATCTTCTGACGCGGTTTCCGCCGTTGCCGGAGGGGTCAGCAACCGCTCTCCCGCTGCCCCACGATACCTATACCTATGGAGCGAATCGCGCTGCTGCGCGCCACATACGACAAGCTGTCCAATATTTTCAAAACCCGCTGCCGAGCTGTCGGCGACCGCTCCGGATCGAAAATTGGGGTTGCCGTCGGAGATTCGCACTCCGTATAAAAGCGTTTCCGCAAGGCACGTTTGCGGTTCGATGTCGTTTTCTGCGAAGTATCGCTGATACCAATATGCTCGGTCGGATTACTTTACACGCATGAGTCCCTTCGAGCACTGATTTGAGTGGAGCGATCTCCTTCTCATTTTGGCTGGCGAGACCCGGCTGCCTCCGCGCCGCCGCGGTCGCGATGTCGGTCCGTCCAGGGCGACTGGGCTTGGACCGCGATCGTTGGTTGCGGGTCGTTTCGAACCTCACAACGTTCCGCTTTTGGTGAATATGGATTCAAGCAAGCTGTCCAAGGATTTGCCGGAAGCTGTTTTGTGTCCCCGAAGATTGAGCCTGACCGGCGTAAAGAACAGGGCCGCACGGAGGCCGGACGCGGTGAGGCCGTTGCGGAAGCTGGGCGTTCGATCAGGCCGGGCAGACGCAGACGGGGCAGTTGATGGCGCCTTGGGGATCGCTTGCGCATCGTGCGGACAGGAGATGACGACGCAGACAGCGGAGGTAGTGGGCATTCAGTGCCGTCAGCGCGTCCAGGGGCGCTGTTGCGGTCGATGGCCAGCCCGCGATCTATCGAGTAAGACAGTCCCGAAACAGCCGGGATCTATGTGGTTCATCATGCTGCGCAGCCAATCGGCGCAGTGAATGCCGGAGCGGATTTCGGCAAACCGCCGCACAGCAAGCGAGGTCCGCGTTATCGACGATGCAAGCGTCGCTGCTGCCGCCAGCAACAATGCTTCGCACAGCACGATACATGGCCATCCAGCCTGCTGCGATTCCCTGACTTCGCGAGGCGATCGAGCAGGCGCACGCGGGCGCACGGACGTGGCCTTGACATGTTCACAAAGAGCTTATCAAAATCGCGACGACGTGTTGGCGATCCGAGTAATCGACGTCGGAGGAGACACGCGATGCGTCTTAGGAATTTCCAATTTTGGCTTGGATCTGTGGCCCTTGCGGGCCTGGTGGTAACCCCTTCGGCCGCTCAACAAGCCCCGAAGGGTGGAATCGCACCGTGCTTTAACCAGAGTTGCCCCATTCAGCCTGTTACCGAGGCGCCTACCAAGGGTGAGACCGGAGCACCGGACAAGCCGTACGACTGGAAGGCAAGTTTCGCCGAATACAAGGTTGGCAAAGTGCCCCGCGCGCCCGATGGCAAGCCGGACCTCCAGGGTATCTGGAGCCGCTCCATCCTCACGCCACTCGAGCGGCCGGGCAACGAATCTGACAAGGCGGACTATGACGCAACAGTGCGGGCCGAGCTCGAGGACGCTGCGCAGCAAAGACAGTTCGATCTTCGCACTGAACCCACCATTACGCCGCCGGGTGAAAAAACTACGGATGCTTACAACACGTTCTGGCGAGACGGGTTTTGGTACAAAGTGCCGATGACGAGTCTTCATACCTCTCAGATCGTCGATCCACCGGACGGACGACTGCCGCCGCTAACTCCTGCCGCCAGGGAACAACGGGCCCGTGCCGACGACTTACTAAATCGTCCGGCTACTGGGCCGGAAGACCGGCCTCTTGCTAGCCGGTGCGTTCGGCCTGTCGGCGTCGGTCCGCCGTTTACCGGTTCGGGTCCCGGGGGGCAAGAAACCACCCTGCAGATCATTCAGAGCTCCCAGGCGGTGATAGTTCGCGTGGAAGCCCTTCGATCGCAGTTGATTTACCTGGACGGACGTCCACGGCCCCGCGCGAGCGTTCATCTAGAGACGGGTGCCGCGCGCGGGCACTGGGATGGCGATACACTCGTCGTTGAGTACACGAATTTCGCGGCGGATGCCATGGTGTCCGGGGTCACGACGTATTCGACTCCAAAAGCGATGGCCGTGAGCGACGGTGCTGTGAGGAAGCGTCTAACCGAGCGCTGGAAGCGCCTCGATGACACGCACTTGCTTTATGGATTCACGATGGACGATCCGGAAACCCGGACGAAACCATATAGCGTGGAATTCGTAATGTGGCGGCTGACGGATCAGGAACAACTCGTGGAGTACGCGTGCCACGAAGGCAACGTCAATCTCGAGTTCACGTTATCCGGAGCACGGGCCAAAGAGAGGGAAGAACAGGAACAGCAAGAGAAGTAGCAGCCGATTCGGCAGGAAATTTTGCGCGGAGGTGAAGGCGATGATACATCGAAACCTGTTGATGTTTGTGCCGGTCGCGATGATTGCCCTGGCCGGTCCAGCGAGCGCGCATCACTCGTTTGCGGCCGAATACGACGCGAACAAGCCAGTGACGCTGACGGGGTCCGTGACCAAGATGGCGTGGATCAATCCTCATTCATGGATCTACGTTGATGTCAAAAGTCCTGACGGAACCGTTGAGAATTGGGCCGTCGAGGCGGGACCTCCAGGTACGTTGATAAGAGCGGGGTTCACCAAGGAATCCTTGGCGCCCGGCACCGTGATCATAGTGAACGGCTACCGCGCAAAGGACGGAGCTTTGAGAGCGAATGGACGGGATATTACGTTGCCGGACGGGCGGTTGCTCTTCGTCGGCGGGTCCAGCCCGGATGCACCGAAGTGAGGAAATTCGAATATAAAGCAGATACAGTCCCGGCGGATGAAATCATCGAAGAGGCGCAGTATGCCTGATCACAATCGCATCGGTCGACCGACCAGGGTGTTGGCAGTGACCTTTGCGATCGGAGCATGTGCGTTGGCGATATCGGCCTGGGCTGTTGAGCCCGCTCAGGAGGGATCGGCTATTGCCTACGCCACAAACGATTTGGGCATGGAGTTCGTTTCGGTTGCTGCCGGGCAGTTCCCAATGGGGTGCTCTGAAGGTGCAAAGCCGGTGGAATGCAGCGCGGATGAAAGGCCTCGACACACTGTAGAAATCACCAAAGCTTTCGAAATCGGCAAAAC
>JASHRR010001335.1 GCA_030037185.1 Xanthobacteraceae bacterium
CTCGGGCAGTTGCCCGACGGCAGGCAAATGGTCTCCAAAGAGAGCTTGCTGGAGCGGCGCAAGGGACAGGTTCAAACCAGCGAGGACGCGCCTACGGAATGGGGCTCTCGGCTCCCATCAGGCAAACACACCGGTCATACCAAGCTGCCAATGGACGAAAAGATTCGCGTTTTGCCGAGACAACTTGAGTAAAAACTGGGTTGTCAGCATGCAGTATGGTATCCCGGTGGTGGGCCACGGGGTAGCCTGTTCGGATACAAGAGCGACATGATATTCCTGCCGGACCATGGCGTCGGCGCAGTGATACTGACGAACGCCGACACGGGCGGCTACCTGACCGGCCTTTTTTGGGCGCCGTCTGCTCGAGGTGCTGTTCGATGGCAGTCGGAGGCGATCGAGCGAGCCAAGGCAGCGGATGCGCAGAGGATAGCCGCGATCGCCAAGAACCGAGAGCGGCTGACGGTCCCCGCGGATTCTGCCGAAGTCCGCAAGTTGGCGACTGGCTACACTTCACCCGCACTTGGCGCGTTCCGCGTTCGCAAGGAGGATGGCGCGACAATTTTCGACTTCAAGCAAATGGCATAGTTCGGTCGGCTCGCGCAAGAATGACGACGGGACGACGAGTTCATCTCGATTGATCCTACGGTCAATGGATTCAATTTTGTCGTCGGCGAGCGAGATGGAAAAAGGGCGCTGATCGTCCTGATGCCCAGCACGAATATGCCTTTGTCGAATCGGTCCCGTAACAGACGAGGCCGGCAGTGAGGGTGTACGCGCGACGACTGCCGTTCAGTGGTGGGCAGTCTCAATAGGTTACCGCTACGCCATGGCTCGCGCCCCGGCTCAACCATGACGCATCGACCGGTGCGCCGTGTGCGCGCCGCAATTCCGTTCAGGCGGGCGCCGTTTCACTTTGGATCAAGGTGGCTTCCATGCCCCCCTTATCTGTATCCCCTAGCACGGATTTTCGTATCCGAACTCGATCGCCTTGCCGGCACCAATGATCATCTGCGGGAATTCGCTCGTCGGGTGGCCGTGGCCTAGCGGCCCGCTCCTCTGCCCTCTCGTCGCGGTCGGCAACAAGCGCTTCGGTTCTCGCTGCCCACGCAAGCGGGGAGGGAGCCGGCGCCGGCGTTCGATGCTCAGGCGCACGACCGCGACCGTTATCGAAGCCGCTCCAACCGTGAAGCCGCGGCGGCAGAGCCCAAGTCGGCAGCCTTGCGATACCACTCCTGCGCTTTAGCCGGGTCAGCCTGAGCATTGAAATTGGGGATGCCAAGACGTCTCAGCTCTGCCGGATCATAAGTCCCACCGAGAGCAAGTGCGGCCTGTGGATCATTGCGTTCGGCTGCCCTGCGTAAAAACACTCGCGCCGACGCGAGATCGCCATCGGAAAGATAGGTACGCCCCCGCGCGAGCAGGCCAGTGATTTCGCTATGATCGGGCGCCGCGCTTGCCGGCGCCGCAAGGGTGGAGGTCGGTGGCGGTGGCGCCGAGACGGATGCTGTGCTCCCTGGCGCCGCCTGAATTCGTGCCCTCGGGAATTCACTCCGGGAGAAGAGTAGATTAAGACTAAGCCCGAGGGCGATGGAGAGAAGGATTGTAAGAACAGTCGCGAAAGGTGTGTCAATCGCTCTGATAAAGTACCTCGCCCAGTCTATCCTTTTGGTTGCTGTGATAGTGATCGGTGGAAGTAGCATCCCGCGGTATTTTGTTTGCGTGCTCATCATTGCCGTATAGGCGCTTTTCATCGCCGAAAGCGCACTTCTACTCGCAACGACAGCTCCAATGATCGCGGTTACCGCACTTGCGGTTGCTATTATTCCAGCAAGTCTCGCCGCTGTTTCCGGATAGGTATTCATCGCAGATCGGCCTGACTGCAAAACCCAATGCATATCTGCCGACGGTGTAAATTTTATGGTGTCAAACCTGCAATCTAAGCGGTCAAATTACAAAAAAGTAACTTTATAAAATACCGGACGTTGCACAACCACCAAGAGGCGAAGCGGGATAGGCCGAGCCGATACAACGGTCGAGCACGGTCGCGAAACGGCAATCAATCAATGTCCAGGTGTCAATCCCGGCCTGCTAATCCGGTTCGGCGGAGGACTGCAACAAACGCTGACCTGGCTACTGCCCATTGCCAACGACGAGTGTGGAAATCCTCTTAGTTCGTCTGAAACAAAACATCGATGCTCCAGACGTGCTCCATGCCCGTGCTCCAGACGAGCAGGTGCTGCTCGCGCGCCTCTCGCACGAGGTCGTCCCGAAGGTTATCCCACGTGCAGTCGGACCCTACAAAGCCGTCGTAGGCATCGGGATCGACGAGGGCAAGGAAACCGGAAGAGTACAATGCGCCTGCGATCGTTGTCACCTGGTCCGGCTGCAGGATGCGGCCAAACCTCGACGCCGAGCTTCTTCGCGGGCGCCTCGGTGCGGCACCCACTCGCACCTTGCGATCGACCGCAAGGTCTCGGGAGACTCGCATCGTGTCCTCGGAGAAGCAATGCGCCTCTCCGGTGTGACATCGCCCAGCCCGGTTCCAGGTAGCGCGGCCCGCCATTTTGGCGCCATCGAGTTATCTGGTTCATGAACGCGCGGTTGCGCGGGGGTTCACGGTCATGTCGGTATGGTTTCCTCGGGTGGATGAACCAACATTCGTCCAGCAGAAGGAAGCACAGGATGTTTCTAATGTATTCGAAAACCATGTCGGCCGTCGCGGCCGCAGTCTTGTTCTCACTCGTCGCCATCGATGGGGCTGCTGCCGAGGGCGGCTGTGGGCCGGGCTTTCATCGCAACGAGTTCGGACGGTGCCGTCCGAATCGTCCCGTCGTCGTTGCCCCGGGCGCGCCGGTTGTTGTTGCGCCGCCGGTCGTGGTTGCTCCAGCTCCGATCGTTTGCGGCGCTGGCTACCGCTGGCATCCGCGCTTCCGTCGCTGCGTCGTTCTGTGAAGCGTCAGCGAACCAAGTCTCGTTTCACACAAACTTGGAGCGCCGCATTTCCGCGGGGCTCTTTTTTTTAAGACCGCCGCGACGTCAGCATGGCGATCAACCACCGCCTGAAATCACATTTGCATCCGTGCCTCCATTTCTTTGTTCAGGCGGGAGCACGACCGGTCTCTCGGCCACCGACGCCGACGAGGTTAAGGCCGGTACCCATCGGCCGCGTGCGCCGCTCCGAACTGTCTTTGCTGCGATGGGCGATGTGACGTTTCCGGAGGTGGTCCGGCAGCCGTTCTTCGACCGGCCTCGAAACCAGAGTTGCCGGGAGCTGCCCGAACAGTCGGCCAGGCTGACGATTGGCGTATCGAATCCCTGGCCGTCTACAGCGAGGATCGCATCGGGTAATAGTTCGAATAGCTCGAAACCAAGTAAGTCATCCGGGCGCATTACACTCGCCACGACACGCCACCTCACACGCACCAAAGTTAATGTCAGTTGCCGTCCCTATCGCTGATCCGAGCCTCTATTCGCTGTCAATTTGGACGACCTCACCGGGCGCGAACTCAGCCTGCGAAACCGGTGTGGTCCTAACACCGGCCATGAAATCGATATGGCAATAGGTATCGCCAAATTCGAGTTGCGGAGGTCACGAAGCCTGCCGACTCTTTGAGATTTGCTTACCCTCGCTCCAGAGCGTTAGCCGCTGGGCAGGTCAAGTGCCAGGTGACGCCTGAGCGCGCATAATCAAGGTCGACCGTGCCACCCACGCTACGCTCCGCCATTGCTTCCATAACTATGGTGCCGAAGCCGCGTTGCTTGGGAGGAGAAACCGGCCCATCGTGCTCGGTCCAGCTCATGGTGAGGGTGTCGCCATCGCTCCCCCAGCAGATATCGACACGGCCCCTGTCGGTTGAGAGCGCCCCGTATTTCGCGGCATTGGTGACGAGTTCGTGGATTGCGAGCCCGATGGCTTGTGAGGAGGCCGGACTGAGGCACAGCTTAGGACCTTGCACGGCGATGCGAGAACCAATCAGGTCGACGAAGTGCTCAAGCTGAGCGTGAACTAGCTCCCCCATATCCACCCCCTTCCAGTCGTTCCGAACCAGCAGGTCCTGATTGGTTGAAAGGGCCTGGATGCGGTCGGAGAAGCGGTCGACGAAATCTTTAGGATTTCTGGCAGCCGTCTGATGAGCGATGGCGTCCACGACGCTTAACATGTTTTTGGCACGATGGTTGATTTCGCGCATAAGGAGGCGCTCCTTTTCCTCGCGCTCCTTGCGTTCCGTAATGTCCTGAACCGTACCGACGATCCTGACGACCCGTCGCTGACGTCTGGCACCCTCGAAATAAGCAAGCCCAAAAGTCTCCACCCAGCGGACCTCCCCGACCCGCCGCCGAACGCGGAACTCGGTTACCCTGCGCCTCGGATTAGCCGGATCAAGCGTCTCAGCGAGGCTCGCCACAACTTTCTTCGCGTCGTCTCGGTGCACCCTTGTCATCACCTCTTCGATGGCGGCGTCGTTCTTGGCAATATCGAAAACTTCCCGAGAGCGCGCATCGCCTGAGAACACGCGGCCGCGCGGATCGTACTGCCACGAGCCGAGTTGGGCTGCTTCGAGCGCAAGCTGCAGACGATCTTTGCTCGCCCGGAGCACTTGCTCGGCGAACTTGCGGTCGGTGATGTCGCGGATCACCCCGAGCGCTCGGATCGGCTTCCCGGCAGTGTCCCTCTCCACTCGCCCCTGACTCTCCAGCCAACGGACGCCGCCATTCTCCGCCATCACGCGGAACTCGACTTTGTGAACGTGATCGGAATCGGGACCGTAGCTACGCGCAACTTGCTTCTCGACATTCTGGCGGTCCCGCGGGTGCACACGCGAGAACAGTAGCGCGAGGGACGCCGGCTCGTCCGGTGCGACCCCGATCAGTTCGCGTGCTTGCTGCGACCAAACCAAGGTGCCATCGGCGACGTTGCAGTCCCAGTGACCCAAACTGGCCGCATTTTGCGCAAGGCGTAGGCGCTCTTCGCTCGCCCGTAAGCCCCGCTCCGCCTCCAGGCGCTCCCAGGCCTGGGCGAGGAAGTTGATTACCATGCCAAGCCCGGCGACTTCGGCATCGGTAAAGCTTTCCCTTGTTCTCGAAGCGACTGCGAACGTGCCAAGAAGGCGACCGTCGGACGCCGAGAGCGGGTGGCAGGCATAGGCCGTGGCACCGAGAGCACGCACTAAGGCGCCGTTCGGATCGCAGGCGATCCGCTGCTTGTCGGCCACGATCAGCTGGCTGCTTGCCGCAACCATCCCGCAATACGCTTGACCGAGTTCGAGCGACTGGGCTGCCTCCCACAGTTCCTGCGGTATGCCGCTCCCGAACTCCAATCTGAGCTGCTGCCCCCCAGGGTCGAATCGGAAGTTGGTACAGATATCGGCGCCAAGCGCGGGCCCGATGTGCTGGAATGTTAGACGGCTAAGTTGGCTTGGCTCAGCGGCTCGGATCAGGTCCGAAGTGACTTTGAGCAGCAAGCCCTGCCGCGCGGCATGCCGGTGCAGTTCCTCCTCGGCGCGCCGACGCTCGCTGATATCCCGAAGGATGATGGACAAACCCGCAACGTTGCCTACGGCGTTAAGGATCGGTGAGATGTTGCTCTCAATTGCAAGAAGTCGACCATCCTTGTGCCGGCGTACCGTCTCCTTCAAAACGGCCGTCCTGTTGTTCATCGCGGCCGCGTACATGGCGCAATGTTCACTCTCATAGGCGTTCGGAACAATCAGTTCGACGATCGAGCGCCCGATTGCTTCAGCCTCGCTGTACCCAAACAGCCGCTGAGCGCCGGCGTTCCAGGTTTGCACGGCGAGATCGGTTCCAATGCTGACAATGGCGTCAGTGGAAGCAGCAACGATGGCGGCGAGCTGGGCGAGGCGCTGTTCGGGGATGGGTTAAGCTCCCCTGAGTCGGAACTGCGGCAGGACGGCACGTTTAACGAGGCCCTGGCTTACCTGCTGTTCTCACATGGGTTCCTTCATATCGACGGCCGCGAGGCATTACGTCGCATACGGCACACACCCCCTGCGCGGAGGCGCAGCGGATCGAAACTGGCCCGGAATGACGCGTATCCTATGGCTCCGGTGATGCGACCAGATCTTCGAAGAGGCGCTACAACTTCTGTCCGCCGACAAGAGAAGAAATAAAGCCAAACCAGTATACGTCATTCCGCCTGATCGGCGGCTGCAGATAACATCAAATTTCGACTGTGGAATTCGACAAGCCACGTCGTCAACGTACGCAATCGATCTGTTCTTTCGTTCCGCCGCTGAGCGGATCGGTGATGGATTTGCCGTTATTCTACGGTGCCGGTTCTGATGGCGCGGTTGGCGTGCGCGCCGTCAATGAGGCGGGCGGCACCGTGCTTGTCCAGATCCGCTGGAAGCCGAGCATGCTTCGTTGCCCCGCAGCGCGATTGCGACCGGCGTGGCAGATTTCGTCTTGCCGATACGCGAGCTTGCGGTGCGGCGGCTGGTGGAATTGATTGCCAAGAAACAGAGGACTGCCGAAGCGGGCGAAATCGATCAGGAGCTGCTAGGGCGCATTTTCGCTCAAGTGAGCCTCCGCACCGGTCACGATTTTTCGAAGTACCGACGATCGACCGTTCTGCGCCGGGTTGCGCGCGCCGCATGCACGTCACCCGGAGTGGCATTTATAATCCCATTATGAGTTTTTGCGCACCAAATTTCTTGTCCAACGCTCAGCAGCGGCCGTCAGTTCATGCGGCCCCCTCCGGGATAATTTCCGGGACTTTCAACCGTTCGCACGCGCGATTGTTCTCGTCATGCTGGCGGCAATGCTGGCCTTGATCGAGGTCCACGGCCCGGAACTTTCTCTGCGCGGTTGCCGTTTCCCGATGTGCCGGTCTGATAGCGTCAATCCGGTCAGCGAGGCAAACCTTGGTTCAGCTAGCGTCAAACCTGGACGAGTTGCGCAGCGCGGAAGGCGATTGTACGCGCTGCCCTCTTTATCAAAATGCCACTCAAGTTGTTCCTGGAGAGGGGCCTCGCCACGCTCGAATCATGTTCGTCGGGGAACAGCCGGGCAATGACGAGGATTTGCGCGGTCGGCCGTTCGTTGGGCCGGCTGGCCGCATCCTCGACCGCGCGATCGCTGACGCCGGTCTTGATCGCGTCAAGCTGTTCGTTACCAATGCAGTCAAGCACTTCAAATTCGAGCAACGTGGCAAGCGTCGTCTTCACAAGCGCCCGAACGCCTACGAGATCGATCGTTGCCGCTGGTGGCTCGATCAGGAGCGAGCGCTGATAAGACCCGAACTTGTCGTAGCACTTGGCGCTACGGCGGCACGCGGAGTGCTGGGGAGAACCGTAAGCATTGCCAAGGTTCGCGGCGAAATTCTCGCACTGGAATGCGGTAGCAGCGTGCTGGTCACCATCCATCCGTCCTACTTGCTCCGCATCGAAAGCGACAGCAACGACGCCGAGAAGGCTGATGCCTATCGCCGGTTTGTCGAAGACCTCCGGGTCTGCGCCAAAGCCTTGCATGTTGCGGCATGAGTCCAAACAAAGTCGGCTTTGCCCTTAATGCTTAGATGCAGATGCCCAGGACAACCGTGAGCAACGAAAGAGAGCGCACACATGCTCACGTGGGACCTAAAAAATTGCTCAGGGGCCTAAAAATGCAATCGCGCCGGCAAAGGCGGCGAGTTCGTTGGTGGAGCCGTGACGGAGTTGGCCGACCGTGCGTTCGCTGATCTGTGTTGGCCGATCGACGTAGCCATCAACGGCGAGGGATTCCCAATCCGGCTTGAACGTGGAGGTCGCGACGCGGTTGCGCAGTCTCGCGCGCGAGGAGAAAAAAACGCGTGCGATCACCTGGAAGGACAAGATCAATAAGGCACCGAAGGCAAATCGGGCGTGCATTTCCTGACAGTGGTTCTCTCCGCGCTGCCATCGTAACGGGATAGGACCGAGCGAAGCTTGCGAGATACGGCGGCTCCCGACAAAATTAATTGCGGCGCATGACAAGATTGATTGCGGACAAATGTGGGGGTAAACGCTATTTGTGGTTGCAATCGGCATACAAACGGCCGTCGCATTTACAACGTCAAACATAAAGAAAGCTTTGCGGTCCAGAGCTTTCTATGTCTTGCCGTAGACCGGCAAGACAGCCCCTCGCACCACCACGTTGGCGGGCGACGCCAGGAAGAGGATCGTTTGGGCGACGTCCCCGACTTTGGGCCACAGCGTGTAATCGGCTTTCGGCATCGCTTTGCGGTTAGCTGGCGTATCGAGGATCGACGGTGCGACCGCGTTGACCAGGACATTGTCCTTCGCGACCTCCTCGGCAAGCGCAACGGTCAGCGCCGCCACTGCCGCCTTGCTGGCCCCGTAGGCAGTCATGCCGCCACCGCTGCGCCACTCCAGGGCCGGCCGAGCCGCGACGTTGACGATGCGTCCACCGGCGGAATGTGTCGCCATCGCCATCACCGCGCCGCGGCAACACAGGTAACAGGTCATAACGTTGACATCGAGCTGGCTGGCCAGAACCGATTTTCCCGCTGCGGCGATACGACCGGGCGCGAAGCCGCCGGCGAGATGAATGGAGGCCCATAAGTTCGAAATTTGCTGGTAGAAGCCGCCGACTGCGTCTTCGTCGGTCAAGTCGATCTGCGGATAAAGCGTCACCTGCTTGTGGCCGCGGTGCTGGAAGGTCTCTGCCTCCGCCTCGGCGCGGTAAGGCACATGGCAGGCGGCGCCGGCGGTGATCAACGCGTCTACGACAGCCGTGCCGAGGCCGCCAGTGCCGCCAGTAATGACGACGGTTCGACCTTGATAGTCCATTAGCGCCTCTCGGCGAACAGCGAGTTATGCCAGATTTACAGGGATTTCTTATGTCCTGTCTCCCGCTTCAGCCCGTGTGTAGCGGGTTTGTGTACCGTAGGCAAGGCGATCAGCCGAGCATGCGGGCCATCGAACATAGGTGGCGGAGGCAGCGAGGAACATGTGAGGGACAGAGTAGGCGGGGTTGAGGCGCAAACGTTCTGGCGGAGTTTTTGGCCTCGCAGACAAGGGCCGGTCCCCGGCCAAATGGGTGGCACGCGCTCGGACGAGACGCTCTGTCTCGGGGGGTTAGATTAGTCGAGCGTCACGCCGGGGCTGCCGGTCGGTGAGCAACAGACCGACCCCGTTCTGCATCCCGTCGCAAGCCATCACGGCGACGCACGCCCATTCGCGCCTGTTGTTCCCGATCTCACACCTCCGGCAAACTCTGGATCCAACGAGGATGCCATTCTCGAAGCCATCCTGTGCCTCGGCGACTGGTATGATAGCGAGCACCTCGTCAAACAAAGGCCAGCTGCTCAAGGAAGCTAAACGGCTGAAGTAGGGCCGCAGTCGCGCTTGGCGCTTTGGTTGTTTTGCGGGTGCACCGGGATTGCTGGCACTGAATCAACCACCCCTTTATTTCAGTGGCGAATGTCTGCTGGCGAGGGTGAAGCTGGCGTGCGGCTGGGCCGAAGCACACAGCCGAGTTGACCCCGAGCGGACATCGGCCGCATCGGTTGCTGCACTGCAAAAACTCCGTCATTTTGGTACAGGTCTTGCTCCGTACTATACCACCGGAGAATACGCTAATCTAATTCCAACCACTTCCCGACGGGACCTTTCTCGACATACCCGTGAGATCGTCATGGAAATGCATCAGGTCCGCTATTTTATTGCGGTCGCGCAGGAATTGAACTTCTCGCGTGCGGCGGAAAAGTGCAACGTGTCGCAGCCTTCGCTCTCGCGTGCGATCCAGCAGCTCGAAGGCGAGCTTGGTGGGCCACTTTTCCGCCGCGAGCGTCACCTGACGCATCTCACCGAGCTGGGCGAGTTGGTGCGCCCTCATCTGGAAACCGTGTACGAGGCTGCCCTCAAGGCAACGCGCCTGTCCCAAGATATCAAGCGACTCAAGAAAGTGCCCCTCAAGCTGGGGATCATGAGTACCATATCGCCGGACGAAATCGTCGATCTCATTGCTGCTCTGAAGACGCGCCATGACGGGCTCGAGCTGCGATTATGCGATGCAAGCGCTCGGGAATTACGGGAGCGCCTGCTCGCCGGCGATCTCGAGGTCGTGATCTACGCATTGCCAGGCGAGGAGCCCGACGAGCGCATGCATATCATGCCGCTGTTTGCCGAGCAGATGGTCATCACCGTCCATCGCGAGCATCGGCTCGCGGGCGAGCGCGCCTTTCCGGTCCGACTGCTGGACGGGGAATGTTATATTCATCGAATGAATTGCGAGTTCGCCGGCTACGCCGATCATATCCTCGAGGAGAAAGGCGTGACCTGCGCGCCCACCTACTGGAGCGAGCGCGACGATTGGACCTTGGCTATGGTTGCTGCTGGGCTTGGCTTTGCGTTCATGCCTGAAAATGCCGCGCACCATCCCGGCATCGTCGCGCTACCCGTCATCGAGCCCGAGTTCTGGCGAAAAGTGAATCTGGTCACTGTACGCGGTCGACCCTATTCGCCCGGTGTCGGCGCGATGGTGCGCGAGGCGATGCGAAAAAAATGGTTCGGAAACAAGGCCATTGCCGCTCGTTTGGCCGAGCAACGCTCCGGGCCCACTATGGGTTCGAACCGCCTCGTCGGCTAGCGCAGGGAAATCGTCTGAACGGGGTTTTGCCCTGGGCACCCTGCACTACGATTTTGACCCTACACTAGCTTGCTCGGTTTGCGCACTAATCAAAACATCGCGGCGAGCATGTCGGAAATCGTCATCCGATTGCGATAGTCTGGATCGATGAAGCGTGCCCTGATCAACCCATCCCGACCGATAACAAAGGTCGCGGGAATCGGGAGCACCCAGGAGCTATTTCCCTGGAACGTCGGAAGATCCAGGCGGCGGCCCTCCATCATCTTCTGTATTTCCGCGCC
>JASHRR010001336.1 GCA_030037185.1 Xanthobacteraceae bacterium
CGGAGATCGCCGGCGACGATGCGCTGAACCTTCTCGTTGACCTCCGCCACGCGTTTCTGCGCACGCACGCTAAGGAATATTCCAGCGGCAATACTCAAGCACAAAGCCGGAATGAGTCCCATCCCTAATGTCGCGCCAACGATTGCCGCAATTTCTGCTGCCTCGTCGATATTGCGGCCAACAACCACAACATTGCCGTTGGGCAATCGTCGCGCGATCGCACGAACGATCTTGTTATCCCCGCTGCTCCCGGCCGGGAACAGCGATTCCTGCGCAGGGCCGTCAACTTTCAAGTCGGGCGGCAGGTTCGCCAGATTGCCGGCGACCGGGTGCCCGTCCGGTGCAAACAGGCCGGCATATTGCACCATCAGCGGGTCTTGTCTCAGGAAATCTGCAATCGCGTCCAGCCGCCGCTGAGTCGTCGCGGATGCAAATTCGACCGCGCGCATGGTGATGACCTCATCCGATCGCGTAATCAGATATCGGTCCGTCCGCCAGTAGACAATTGTGAACAGGAGAGCGATGTACACGGCAAACATGCCGGCAACTGCTGCTGTCGAGCGGAAAGTTGCCGCGCGGATGAAATCAGGGAGCACGAAGGATGAACCCCACACCGCGCACACTGTGAATCATCGGCAGCTCATGCGCGAGGTCAACCTTGTGTCGAAGTCGTCCCATATGAACATCGACGAGATTGGTTTGCGGGATGAATTTGTAATGCCAGACATCCTCCAGCAGCATGGCGCGTGTCAGCATCTGGTCTTTGCGGCGCATCATGTATGCAAGGAGCTCGAACTCTCGTGGCAAGAGTTCGATCACACGATCGCCTCGCTTTGCGGTTCGTTCAATGAGGTCGAGCCTGAGCGGACCGACCTGCAGCATCGCGGCCCGGTTGTCTGCCGGCCGACGCAGCAGGGCCTCGATCCGGGCGATCAGTTCCGTGGATGCGAACGGCTTGGTGAGATAGTCATCGCCGCCTGCCCGCAGGCCGCGCACGCGATCGTCAACAGCGCCAAGTGCGCTCAGGACAAGCACGGGCGCGTGCACGCCTTGGTACCGCAACGCTTTGATAACGGCCAGGCCATCCATCCCCGGCAGCAGCCGATCGATGATCATGGCATCCGCATCCCCAGCGCGCGCTCTGTCGAGACCTGTGAGGCCGTCCGCAGCCCAGTCCACGTCGAACCCGTGCTCGCCGAGTTCGGCTCTGATTTCCTGAGCTGTCTCTATGTCATCCTCGATGAGAAGCAACCTAGCCATTAGACCGGTCCCTGATCCGTCTGGCTCTGCTGGCCCACCAAGCCGGCCACCCTCGCAGTCTGCAAGAAGAACCTGGCACTCGATAGCGCAGCTGCACTTACTGCTGTCGGAATGAGAGTCATCTTTGTATTGGCGAAGCGCGTTATCTCGGTGAAAATACCTCATCACTGAAAGGTGATGTTTCAGCCGGCGACATCTTCGGTTCTCTGATTACAATGAAGCCGAGACTAGCCGCCTCGTGACAGCCGTTGCAGGCTGCGGTAAGTTTATCAAACGCCTTCGCAAACTTCGTGCTGTCTTTCGCTTCGATGGCACTATCGAGCTCGCTTGCCGGCTGGATTATCATATGTTTACTCGCCAGAGGAATGGTTGAAAATATTCTCGCGGCATTCTCGAAGCTTTCTCTGATCTGGCCCAATTCGAAATCAGCCAGGGCCCAATTTCTTTCGCGGCCAGCATACCATAGTTTAAAATGTCTCAATTGAGTCTCGATCATGAGATCAGCCAACCGTGGCGAATACAGTTCGCGTGAGGATTCGTATTCGTCGGCCAACGCTGGAAGTGATAGGCATATGGTTAGGATGCTTATCGTCAGGTGACGCTGCATTTTTTCCTCCCCGTGTTTGAGCGCGCAGTCGAGCGGCCCACCGCCCGTATGGAGCGACTGATCTTCGCTCAGTTGCCCTCTGCTTTTAGACCGGCCTCCTTTGTTTCTGCGTGCTCGACAGCGACATGAACCACATCGCCCGCGGCCAGCGAGTCTGGCGGGCTATCGACGATGCGCTGCGAAGGCGCGAGGCCATTCAAAACCTCGACGGCGGCGCCGAGATTGCGACCGAGCGTCACCTTCTTCAGCTCAACTTTGTTATCAGGGCCGATCACGGCGACTTGCAGTCCCTCCGAGCGGAACAGCAACGCGCTGGTGGGTATTTGCACCATTTCTGGATTGCCCGGCAGCGCGAAATGGACTTCGGCATAGGTGCCGGGTTGCAACAGTTGATCGGGGTTTTCGGCGTGCAGTTCGACGAGCAGCGTGCGCGACGTTATATTGATGGCGCGTGCTGTGGTCGCCACGGTGGCCTTGAAGGTCTTGTCAGGATATTGCGGCAGGTACAACTCTGCCGTCAGGCCGTCGCGAATACCCGCGGACGATTCCTGCGGTACCTGCACAAAGATCCGCATCTGACTAACGTCCGCGACACGGAATAATACGGGACCGGTTCCGCCGCCCACGCCGCTGCCTGCGTTGATCAGAGCGCCGATGTCGGTATTGCGCTCCGTGACTATGCCGTCAAAGGGTGCGGTGAGTTGCTTGAACTGCTGGAGCGCCTGCAGGCGCTCCACGTCGCCCTCGGCCGCTTTGGCGTCGGCAATCGCGGCGTCGAGACGCGCCGAAGCGCTGTCGAAATCCCCCTTCTTGGCTGTCGTTTCCTGCTCGGAAACGACTCCTTTGGGCGAGTCGCGCCAGCGGTCGTAGGTCGTTCTTGCAAACTCTATTTCGGCTTGCCGGACCTTGACCACTGCGTTCATTGAATTGAGCTTTGCCTGGGCCGCGGCAAATTGGCCGTCGAGATCCGGCGCGTCGATCACAGCCAGGAGGTCGCCGGCTTTCACGCTGGCGCCGTAGTCGAGATACCAGTTCTTCAGGTAGCCGCTGACTCGCGCATAGATTGGCGCGTCGTACCATGCCTGAATATCGCCGGGCAGCACCAGCTGAAGGCCTGAAACACCACGTTTGGGCATAACGACAGAGACCGTCGGGATAGCTGCTGCTTCGGAGACCTGTGTAACATCTGCGTGTTGTTGCTGGCGCCGGACGATGCCGATGACAGCGACAAGGATTGCCGCGCCCAGGGCGATCACTCCGATCCAGCGCAGGCCCCGAGGCGGCGACGGCGCCTTTACATTGATGCTGGAAGAGTCGTGCTCCAATGTCACGTCGATGCTCCTCGTATCACGTGCTGGATGCGGATGCGGCGGATATTTCACCGGTCTGTCGTGCATTGTCATGACGGTGCAGCAGTGCGAAAACGACTGGCACGAAGAACAGCGTAGCACAGGTCGCGACCAGAAGACCGCCGATCACGGCGCGTCCGAGCGGCGCATTCTGCTCGCCCCCTTCCCCCAAGGCAAAGGCCATCGGCAGCATGCCGATGACCATCGCCAGTGCCGTCATCAACACCGGTCGGAAGCGGGTGAAGCCGGCATCGATCGCGGCGGCGACTGAGTCATAGCCCTGTTCGATCCGCTCACGGGCGAAGCTGACCAGCAAAATGCTGTTTGCAGTCGCGATGCCCATGCACATGATGGCGCCGGTCAGCGCCGGGACCGACAGCGTCGTATCAGTCATGAACAGCATCCACACGATCCCGGCGAGCGCCCCCGGCAGTGCGGTGATGATGATGAACGGATCAAGCCACGACTGGAAATTGACGACGATTACCAGATAAATCAGCACGATTGCCCCCGCGAGCCCGAAATAGAGCTCGCTGTAGGCGCTGGTCATGGTTTGCACCTGGCCGCGCATCACGGCATAGGACCCGCGCGGCAGGCTTCCCGCATCCTCGTTGAGGATGCGGTTGACGTCGACGGCGACGGCGCCAAGGTCGCGTCCCTGCACCGCGCCGAAGATGTCGATCACCGGCTGGACGTTGTAATGGGAGACGAGGCCTGCACTGGGCCCAGCGCTGATCTTGGCGACACCGCCGAGATATTGGGGCGTCTTGGTCTGCGGCGAGGTGATCGGGACATTCGCAAGATCGGACGCCGAATCGATGCGGTATTGCGGCATCTGCACGACGATCGGATAAGATACGCCGTTCTTGGTGTTGAGCCAGAAATTCGGCTTGACCTGGATGCTGCCCGACAGCGTCACCAAAAGACTGTTGGCGACGTCGCGCTGGGTCAGCCCCACTTCTCCCGCCAGCGAACGGTCGGCGTCGACATTGATTTGCGGGTAGTTGAAGGCCTGCTGGATGCGCAGGTCGGCAATTCCCGGCACCATGCGGATGCGCTTGAGAAGATCATTGGCATAGGCGTAGTTAGCCTCCTGCTGATTGCCGATGATCTGCACGTCGATCGGCGCCGGCAGTCCGAAATTGAGAATCTGCGAGACGATATCCGCCGGCAGGAAC
>JASHRR010001337.1 GCA_030037185.1 Xanthobacteraceae bacterium
GAGAGATGGCCCCTGTTCTGAACGAACAGAGCCGGCGGCGCTTTGTGGCATTGGAAGCCCGGCAATTGGGCCGCGGCGGCGTCAGTTTGATGGCACGGATCAGCGGACTGGCTCGCTCGACGATCTATCATGGCTTGTCGGACCTTCCCGACAAGGGGTCAGCTCGTCTATGGCGTATACGGAAGACGGGCCGGGGACGCAAGAAGAAGAAGCAGCCTCGCGCCAGTGACTCTACACGAAGAGGAATTGACCGACTCATTTATGGACAGGCCCTAAGCCGGACTTTGAGTGCGCAGACACCCACCGGTTAGCAAAATGGCGCGCGCTCTCGGTGTTCGCGCCAAAAACGGACAAAGATAAACGCCAGTTCAGTTCGCCGCGGCTCGCCGCCGCTCTCCCCGCACTCCTGTCACCCGGCTCACTGCCGGGGTCGGCTGTTCGGCGAACTTCTCGAGAACTACTAATGGCATCTCAGTCAGTGGCCCGTTGATTGCAATCGCACCACACGAGCCGGAGCGAGCTGAACCGGCCCGTTTGGATATGCCAGTTACCCACTATGCGCAAAGCGCACAGGAGATTCACTATCGACCGTGACCCCTAAATAACGGTCCACAGTTTAGTCATACCGACCTCCTCTAACACATTGAGCAGATATCCCTACTGCTGTCCTCTCTATTTCGTCTGCCCTCTTCAAACACGCTATACTGCTAGTAAATCCTCCTATGCTTGCTAGCCTGGTAGGCATCCATATGGGATATAGAAACGGAATACCTGTGGCAAATATGACTAGTGTCCACAAAGCTACTTACCTCCATCATAAGCAGACCAGATCGGAGACTAGACAACCGCTAGCGCACATAACCTTGCACCGAGGTTTAGGTTTTCACACTCTTGGAATGGTTTGTCTATAGGCAGCTGTTCTATGGCTAGGTGGAGGTCGGACAACCAACTTATCCTCTTTATCGATGTCTTTCATTGACATCTGCGCCTGAGCTGAGGTAGAGCATGAACTAACCTCACCACAACCATGGGCGCAAGATACGCTGGCGATTAACATCGCTGGTGCGGCGTTATTTGTCTCCCTGATGGCAGAACGCGATGGTCACAATATTTAGACTGAGTAATGATCATGTCCTGCGATTGCTGCGTTGATTTTCCGCCAGGTGTCAGGGGCATTGCGCGGCGACAAGTCGCAACTGATGTATGGAAAGACGCTGTCTCCATGTGCCAGCATGTATCGTGCCGAGTGGTGGCAGCTTTCCACGTTCGATGCCGAGGATGCCAGCGAGTGTTGCCGGCACGTGAACGGGCGTTGGCACGATGATCAGGATCAACGGGCGCCAACCGCCCTCGAGTGTAGCGACAATCGCCTTTGACCTATGAGCGCCGGAATGTCCACACCCACTTTAATCTTTGCTATGCCTTGCTCCGCTTTTTTCCGGTTTGTCAGCTGCCCACCACGTTTTGCCCCACATAGCCGGCTTCCTGAGCATCGATGAGGATTGAAGTCAAACTACCCATAACCTTCCTCACGATTGCTGCCGATCGCACTTTGCCGGTCTGCTGACGTGGCGATGTGCCATCACGGAGTGTTATGGAACTCAAGCGATCATTGGCGCCGTGAGATCTTCGCGTCGCCGAGGAACGGCACTGATGTGCATATCAAGATGGTGCTGATAACCGTGGAGGGTTCGCCTGCCGCGTTGGCCTCGCCTGTGTTGATCCAGCGCCTGCCTGCCTCGGCAACCCGAATGCTCTCACTGTCGGCCGGGTGAGTCCCCTGCCGGACCTCCACCTTGATCAATGTGGCGCTTGCCCTTCTGGTCAACGTAACGGTCCGGGCCTCTTGGATCTCGCCCTTCGCGTTTTTCCAGGAGCGCTTGTGGACTGACGGCGAAATTGCCGACAAGCCAGCAAGGAACAACGATATGACTACCCGTCCGTCATATGACCCAAGCTGCATGACCGCGCTGGCAGCGGTTTCTGCTCGCGATATCTAAATCCGATGGTTTCGGGCCGCCGGCAGCCCACACGAAATTTGCGCTGTTGAGATCGGCGGACATTGCGCGGTCGCCGGCAGCCAGCCGATGATGCCGAATCAGCTGAACTGGTAGGGGTTGATCAATGCATCCGCGCCCGCAGCGAGTCGAAGAACCACCAGCTTGTGGAGCGCTTCTCGACCGGAGTCTCCTATCTGCATGACGGGCGGGATCGCCTCGGGATGGTCTCCGAGGCCGGAGGTGAGAACCGAGAGGCTGCCGACTGCCATCGCAAAGTCATCGCCTTCGTTCGCGAGCACCCTGACGACTACGAGCCTGCCTTCGAGGACAAATTCGTCAAGCTCGTCGACAAACTCGACCCGCCGTCCCCCGCTTGAGGTCACGATAGAAGAAGGCCCTGCAATCACAATCATCGCCTGCTGAGGGCGCAAAACACTCGTTCCGACCTCAGATTTCATGGCCATGCGGACTGAGCGTCACCGATCTGGTTGCAGCATTCCACCCGAAGACCTCGCGACGCCTCTCGCTGTTCAGCTGTTCGCTGCGGAGCTGCAGATGCTTGGTCCGCACCAGCGAGTTAATACGACTGAGTCACAAAGAAGACTATCTAATTGAAATTACATGTTTTTTCAAAATTATTTTTGAAAAAACCCAATAATTTCAACAATCTCATCGAACTACTGGACACGTCAGTATAAAATAGGTTGTTCGATGGGATGCTTGCATCGAGGTTCCAGCGGGT
Organism: Xanthobacteraceae bacterium; assembly: GCA_030037185.1. Next base: position 2,743 of record JASHRR010001337.1, read on the forward strand.
GTACCTGGTCCCTGACGCTCGGCTGTGCAGTCCCCGCGCCCAGGTGGGGCTTTATTTCCCGGGTGAGGCGCGACTGCCGGGTACCCGCACTGAATTTTACATCGACTTCATCCGCGCCTACCCTCACGACGACTTCGTCGAACGCGCCGACAAGCTCGACCCAGCCGACTGATCGCTGGCCTAATTCACGAATACCGAAGGCCACCCAACCACGATTACACATGCCGAGATCACGAAACACTGTTGCATCCTCAGATTCCGTGATCGCGGTCACGGTCGTCATGACATTTCAAGGCTGTGAGGACGTGCCTGTCCAATCGGACAGCAGGATTGCGAGGATCGCATGTCGTCGCCCTCGCGCACACACCTTTCCGCGATTTAATTTTCTCTCCATTCGGCGGAAAGGGGGCGGAAAACAACCTAGTAATCGATGGGGTCCAGACGGCCGCATCGGATGGGCAGCGCGATTGGGCGCGTTCGGACCTCGAGCGCAGAAGAGGGGTCGCCTTGCCAAATAGAATTTGGATCGATGTCGAAGATCTATTCAAATATGCGGAACTTGGCTACCGGCCATCGGGCATCCAGCGTTTAGAATTTGAGTTGTGCCGCGCGCTCTACGCGCTTCCCGAAAGCAAAGGCCGCGTGTTTTTCCTCAGGCACGATACGGGGCAGCAGTGTCTCGTGACGGTCCCCTGGGAAGCCGTCGAGACAGTGTACGCCTTAATGACGAGCGGTAGCCCCGCAGACCTTAAGACGATGTCGCTCAGGGCGCGGGCACGATCCGCCTTCGAGAGGGTGACTCGTGGGCTGTCGCCCGCGCTCCGTCAAGTTGTCGTGCTGCAGATCGAGGGTCTTATCAGCTTAATTCGATGGATACGTACCGGTGCTGCGGAGGCCGCAAGGGTATTAAAGCGGCGCCGTCGCTACAGAGTAACCCACTCTCGCGCGTTGACAGATCATTTTGCTATGACCGCAGAACCAGGAGACATTCTGGCCGTTTTCGGGGCCGGATGGGTTATGCGCGACTTTACCTCCTGTGTCGAAAGGGTGAGAGGCGAGAAGGGCTTGTGCCTCGCCCTGTTGATCTATGACATTATCCCCTTGCGCCGACCCGAATGGTTCAATGAGCGACTTGCGAAGGCCTATCGGACCTGGTTTTACGACATGTTACCGATAGCAGATGCGATCCTCACCATTTCTGCGGCCACAGCCCGAGATGTGACTGAATACGCCCAGAGCGCGAAATTGGCGGTGCGCGCCGTTCCCACTTCGATTCCGATCGGCACGGGATTTAAAAGGAGCGACAGTGGCTCGCAATTGGCCGGCGGCGCAGTGTCGACGCGCCTGCCGCCAACCAATAGCTACGCGCTTGTTGTCTCAACAATTGAGGTAAGAAAAAACCATGCGCTGCTCGTAAAGGTGTGGCAGCGCCTCTTGGAACACATGCCGGCAGAGTCGGTGCCGACGCTAGTCTTTGCTGGACAAGCCGGCTGGCTCGTCTCCGACCTTATGGAACAGCTACACACCTCGAAATTCCTCAACGGCAAGATCATCCACATCGATAGTCCGACGGACAAAGAGCTTGAGGCGCTTTACGACGGTTGCCTCTTCACCTTGTTTCCATCGTTCTACGAAGGTTGGGGCCTGCCGGTCACAGAGAGCCACGGCTTTGGGCGCCCCTGCATCATCTCCAATACCACTTCGCTGCCCGAGGCCGGCGGCTCGCTCGCTCGCTACATTGATCCGCAGAGCACCACGGATGCCTACCGCGTGATACGTGACACGATTGAGGATCAGGCCGGCCTTCGGGCATGGCGGGATCGCGTTCAGCGCGAATTCAAACCGGTGGAATGGAGTCAATCGGCTAGCGCGGTACTGAAAGTGCTTGACACGATTACTGCCTTCCGACCGGAGTGAATATTCCCGGGACGCTACAAATGAGCGAGTCTAACGCATTGATTCGCGGGATTAGCCAAACATAAACGCGGGATAAAGAGGAAATAAACGTATGGACGTCTCGCTCCCTTGATTATCCGGTAATCCGGCCGTAATGTTCGGACAGATAGTATTTTGCATATAGGCGTACCGGTCTGCGATTGGACGAGTCGCAAGGGGCTCTTCGTCCGAGAACGCCGCTCACCGCAAGGCCGTAACCCAGGACGGCGGATGATGGAATTCTCCGATTGAGTCCGCGATAGATCCGGCAACATCCGTCATCTGATGTCTGAGGTCTAG
>JASHRR010001338.1 GCA_030037185.1 Xanthobacteraceae bacterium
AGCGGAGTCATCTCAACGATACCGCCGACCGCAATGACGAGGAGAATGCCGATCACCAAGAGGATCGCATTCTTCTCGACTGCCTGATGTCTTGCCCACATCGACATGGCGTCCTCACTCTGCGGGATGGAGGACAGCCGGCGCAGCGGTGGACACCGCCTCACCGCGACGCACGGTCATCCAAAGGTTATAGACCATGATCAGGGAGCCGATGACGAACAGCGCGCCTCCCGCCGCCCGGATCACATAGAAGGGGTGCATCGCTTCCACCGTCTCGATGAACGAGTACTCGAGGAAGCCGAGCGAGGTATAGGCGCGCCACATCAGGCCCTGCAGGATGCCTGACACCCACATGGCGGAGACGTAGAACACGATGCCGATAGTCGCGATCCAGAAGTGCCAGTTGACCAGCTTGAGGCTGTAGAGCTGCTTGCGTTCCCACAACCACGGCACGAGGCAGTACAGGGCGCCGAACGACACGAAGCCGACCCAGCCGAGCGCTCCCGAATGCACGTGCCCGATCGTCCAGTCCGTATAATGGCTGAGCGAGTTGACGATCTTGATCGACATCACCGGGCCTTCGAAGGTCGACATGCCATAGAAGGCGACCGACACCACCATCATGCGCAGCACCGGATCAGTGCGCAGCTTGTCCCATGCGCCAGACAATGTCATCAGCCCGTTGATCATGCCGCCCCACGACGGCATCCACAGCATCACCGAGAACGTCATGCCGAGCGTCTGCGCCCAGTCGGGAAGCGCCGTGTAGTGCAGGTGGTGTGGACCGGCCCAGATGTAGAGGAAGATCAGCGCCCAGAAATGCACGATGGACAGCCGATAGGAGTAGATCGGCCGTTCGGCGCGCTTCGGCACGAAGTAATACATGATGGCGAGGAAGCCCGCGGTCAGGAAGAAGCCTACTGCGTTGTGGCCGTACCACCACTGGAACATGGCGTCCTGCACGCCGCCCCAGACGATGTAGGATTTCGAGCCGAACCACGACACCGGAAGGGCCGGGTTGTTGCCCAAATGCAGCACCGCGATGGTGACGATGAAAGCAAGATAGAACCAGTTGGCGACAAAGATGTGCGGCTCCTTACGCTTGATCAGCGTGCCGAGGAACACAAGCAGATAGACCACCCAGACGACGGTGAGCCAAAGATCCGCATACCATTCGGGTTCCGCGTACTCCTTGGACTGGGTAACGCCCACAAGGTAGCCCGTACCCGCAATCAAGATGAAGAAGTTGTAGCCCAGCACCACAAACCACGGCGCGAGTTCGCCAGCAATGCGGGTACGACAGGTCTTCTGGACCACGTAGAAAGAAGTCGCGATGAGGACATTGCCACCGAACGCGAAGATGACGGCGGAGGTATGCAGCGGCCGGATGCGGCCGAAATTAAGCCAGGGCAGATCGAAGTTGAGGGCGGGCCAGGCGAGCTCCAGCGCCGCCCAAAGTCCGACCAGGAATCCAGCAATGCCCCAGAACACCGCGAGCCCTGCCGCGAGCTTCACGGGTCCGAAATGATAGTTCGGCTTGCCGCCGATCTCCCGGAGAGGTAGAGCCGCCGGCCGATCGAAGTAGTGATTGACAACGGCGAACACTGCCGCGACGCTCGCTGCCGCTGCCAGATAGGCATGGAACGCGAACGCTGCATCCTCCGCCTTGGCGGCGCCGATCAGGCTTGCGACCGCGGTAATCACGAACAGGATCGCCAACCCGCCCTCGCCCGCCGTCATCGATTTTCGCGGCAGCAACTTGGGTGGCGTGTTGGCCGACGTCCCTGGCGAAACGACCTCAGTCATCGTGCAATCCTTTGGTCCTCTTCGGAAACGTCCCCGACGAGTCGCCGCAGTTCAGCATCAGAGCGCATCGGGGCGGATCAATCGGGCCCTTCGTCGATCAGGCACTCACGGTGGGCTGCGGTTGCCTATCGGTCGGAGCCGTGGGCGCGTCGGCGGTCGACTGGTCGTCTGGGTCGCCGAATGCCATGGCGGACACCGGCTCCACCCAGACGATATGGCTCTTCACTGCCTTGACGCCGGGCACCGTTTCGGCCGCCACACGCGCTGCATCACGTAGGCGCGAATCAATGACCGTGCCCCACAGCTCCACGACCCCGTTTCGAACGATGACATCAATTGAATTGCGCGGTCCCCAGCTCTGTCGGTCCAGTTCGGAAAGCACGCCCTCGTGAATGGCCTCATCACTTTGCGGGCCTGGAGGAATTTCGGCGGCAACGCTGGCAAGCGCCCGCAGCAGGTTGGCACGGCTGACGATTCCCACCACCTGGCCATCGCGCACCACCGGAACCCGTTTGATTCGATGTCTTTCCATCAGGGCGACGATGTCGCCGAGCTGGGCGTCTTCGGTTACCGTTTCGACGCTATCCGTCATCACCTCATCGACCCTGCGGGCATGCGAGCGCACGTAATCCCCGGCGAGCCGGCCGGGCCCGACGATCAACTCGAGCCAGCGCGGTCGCTTTCGTTCGGTGCCGGTCTCGGCCCGCCGCAGGAAATCGCCTTCCGTCACGATGCCAACCACGCTGCCGGCGCGGTCTACAACCGGCAGGCCACTGATCTTGTGTTGCAGCATCAACCGCAACGCCTCGAAAACCGAAGCATCTGGCGCAATGCTGATCACATTGCGGGTCATCACATCTTTCACTTTCATGATGCTCATCCAGTCTCGTGTGGAATCGCTCCCAAATCGCGAAAGCCATCGTCGGGCGGCTTGCGCCGCCTGCTTAAATCCTGCTGCGCGTGCAGGCGGCCGGCATTGAGACAGATCAAGAAGGCGGCGAGTCCAGCGGTAGCCGTGGGAATGTGAAGCGAGAGCGGCCGCTGGCCGCGAGGGGACCTGGAACCTCGGCCTACCGCGTGTGAAAGTTGACTTATCGCAATGAACATTCCCGATTGAACATGCTTGCATGCATTATAACGATCGCGGACCCATCACCCTCGGACAGGAGAGCCAAACGAACAGGACTTTTGGATGATGGTGACTGCCGCCGCGCTGGCCAGTCGACGGCCGGGCTGTGCGTCTGCACTGCTCGAAGATCGCCGCGATAATATCGTCCGCAGATGGCATCGGATGGCGAGGCCGCTCGAGATCCGACTGTGGGCCCTGCCGTTCTAAATTGTACAGGCTGCCAGCAGTTACCGGCGGCTCTTTGTCGCCACGAGCCCGCTCCCGTTCCCACTGCCCATGTGAAGGGAACCGGCGCTGCTGTTCCGCGGCGAGAGGCGGTGGACGCCTGCCGAGGCGATTGGAAGCCGATCGCGTCGTCGCTTTGAAAACTTGAAACAGCGTCGACAATTCGGCATTCCAAGACCGAAACAACGGTTGAAAACAAAGGAGCGGAATGTCGACCTATCGTCTCGACAAGCTGTTGTCGCCGCGTTCGCTGGCGATTATCGGTGCCAGCCCACATGAAAGCTCTGTCGGCCGGCATATCATCGCCAACATTGGTGCGGCCGGATTTTCCGGCCCTGTGCACGTCGTCAACCCGCACTATGCGGAGATCGAAGGGCGCACAACCGTCAAATCCCTGGCGGCGATTGGTGAGGCGCCCGATCTTGCGATCATCGCCGTGCCGCCCCCCGCAGTGCCGCAGGCCGTCGCGGAAGCCGGGCGCCGAGGGACAGCCGCCGCAGTCATCATCACGGCAGGGCTGGGGCATGGCCCAGGCTCTCTCGCGCAGGCCACCGAAAACGCAGCACGAGCTCCGGGCCTGCGCCTGATCGGCCCGAATTGCCTTGGCGTGCTAGTGCCATCCGCGCGTTTGAACGCGAGCTTCGCCACGCGCATGCCGCAGCAGGGCGACCTCGCCGTCATCTCCCAATCGGGCGCCATCGTTGCCGGAATGATCGAGTGGGCTGCACAACGGGCGATCGGCTTCTCTGCCATCGTCTCCGTCGGCGACCAGATCGATGTCGATCTGGGCGACCTGCTCGACTTGTTCGCGATCGATCGCGCCACCCGCGCCATTGTGCTTTATATCGAAGCTATCAAGAACGCCCGCAAGTTCATGTCGGCGGCGCGCGCCGCGGCCCGCGCCAAGCCGGTGATCGTGATCAAGGCGGGACGGCACGCCCAAGGCGCGAAGGCAGCCGCGACCCACACCGGGGCGCTGGCTGGGTCCGACGCCGTCTACGAGGCCGCCTTTCGACGCGCGGGCCTCCTTCGCGTCTTTGACCTTGAGGAACTCTTTGATGCCACAGAGACGCTCGGCCGGCTCAAACCGTTTCCCGGACAACGGCTTGCCATCTTGACCAATGGCGGCGGCGTCGGCGTGCTTGCGGTCGATCGTCTGATCGATCTCGGCGGTATGGTGGCGGAACTCTCACCCGAAACCAAGGCTCGGCTTGATTCTGTCCTGCCACCGACCTGGTCAAAATCAAACCCGGTCGACATCATCGGCGATGCTGATGGCGCCCGCTATGCCGCGGCGCTGGCAGCTTTGCTCGCCGATACCCAGAACGACGCCGTGTTGGCGCTCAACGTGCCGACTGCACTTGCGTCGCCTGTCACCACAGCACAGGCGGTTGCGGATTGTCTTGCCAAATATCGTGCGACCGTTCTGCGGCCAAAGCCGGTGCTGGCTGCCTGGATCGGCGCCGGCGGCGACGCAGCATCGCGGTTCAGCGCGGCAGACGTTCCGCAATATGGCACCGAAGCCGACGCGGTGCGCGGTTTCATGCATCTTGTGCGCTATTCACAGGCCCGCGATGCCTTGATGGAGACGCCGCCGAGTTTACCCGAGCATTTCGTGCCCGATGTCACGGCAGCAAGGCTCGCTATCGAGCAAACGCTGCGCGACGGCCGCCGCTGGCTCGATCCGATCGCGGCGAACCAGGTGCTGATTGCGTACGCGATCCCGACTGTGCCAGCGGTGCTGGCGCAGGACGCGACCCAAGCGAGTGCAGCGGCGCAGCCGTTCTTGGCGGCTGGCCATCCGGTCGTGGTGAAGATCCTGTCTCCCGACATCGTCCACAAATCCGACGTTGGCGGCGTACGCCTCGGCCTGTCATCGGAGCCTGCGGTTGAGGCCGCCGCCGCGGACATCATCGCCCACGCCCGCGCTGCCAGGCCGGATGCGCGTATCACCGGCGTGATCGTCCAACCTATGATCATACGTCCCAAGGCCCACGAACTCATTGTTGGAATTGCTGACGACCCGACCTTCGGACCGGTCATCGCGTTTGGCCAGGGGGGAACTGCGGTCGAGGTGATCAACGACAAGGCTTTGGCGCTTCCACCGCTTGATCTCAAGATGGCGAGCGACCTCGTTGCGCGTACCCGCATCGCGCGTCTCATGAAGGGCTATCGTGACGTGCCCGCCGCCAGGATAACCGACGTGGCCCTGACACTCGTCAAGCTGGCGCAGCTTGCGGCCGATTTGCCGGAGGTGCATGAGTTCGACATCAATCCACTGCTCGCCGACGAAACTGGCGTGCTGGCGCTCGATGCACGCATTGCCGTGGAGCCGCTTTCGCAGCCGAAGTTCAAGGGGACCGGCTATGAGCGCTTTGCGGTGCGTCCTTATCCGAAGGAATGGGAGCAGCAGCTCACTTTGCAGGACGGCACGTCAGTTTTCGTTCGGCCGCTGCGACCCGAGGACGAGCCTCTGTTGCACCGATTTCTTCACAGAGTCACCGCCGAAGATTTGCGCCTGCGCTTTTTTGCTCCGGTCAAGGAATTCAGCCACACATTCCTGGCGCGCCTGACGCAGCTCGACTATGCCCGGGCGATGGCTTTTGCGGCGCTCGACATGGCAACCGGGGAATTACTGGGTTTGGTCCGGCTGCACGCCGATGCCAACTATGAAAGAGCCGAATATGCCATCATGGTCCGCTCCGACCTCAAGGGCCGTGGCCTTGGCTGGAAGCTGATGGAGTTGATAATCCGCTACGCCCGCAGCGAAGGGCTGAAGCAAATCGAGGGCCAAGTTCTCAAAGAAAACATTCTGATGCTGCAGATGTGCTCCGAACTCGGATTTCAGATCGCCGACGATCCAGGCGACCGGACGATCAAGGTGGTATCCTTGAAATTGCAATAACACCGCCGTTGCCGTCGCTACGGCAATGGTCAACCCAACCGACTCGTCTTCGCGGCGAGCCGCCGCAGCTCTCCATAACGAGCGCCTGCTCGCCGAGATCAAGCTTATGTCAAAGACCGTGGCCAGCCCTCACCAGGGTAATGCGCTCCGTTTGGGCAGATTTTACGTGATGCCCGGAGTACGCAGGCCGATTCGATCGCCGATATTGGAGTGTGGTGGAATTCAATATTCCGTTGCGTCGGTGTTGGTGCTGACCCCCAACGCGTGGTGGACTTCGTTTATCGTTTTCGTGTGGGGCGTGATGGTATGGCTGGCCGCCACAGGATATCAGCCGAGCCGCGGCTCAATCCGGCCGCTGTTTCAGCCGGCGTGCAGATTGCTCAGCCAAGACCTGCTTTGAGTTCTGCGTCGTCGCGATCTGCCCGGCCATCAACTCTGCTCGCCGGCGATCTGGTCTCCAGCCCATTGGGCCAAACCCTTTTCAGCTCTACGTCGTGAAATAGACGTATGATGTCGGCACCATGGCAGAGTTCCGTTCCAGGCTGGAGCAGTGCAGCGGAACTTGCGGCGACGGCGTACCGGAATGCCGTCTCAACGGAGTGGCCTTCCGCCAGACCCCAGGTCATCCCTCCGAGGAAGCTATCGCCAGCGCCGACCACGCTTGTGGGCTCGATCGGCAACGCAGGCGCACGCCATGTGCCGTCGCGCGTCGTCAACAGCGCGCCCTTGTCTGCGAGCGTAAGTGCTACGATCTGGGCCTGTTCCTGCTCGACAATCCGGCGACATGCCGCGATTTGGCCCTTCTGGTCGCCAGCATGCAGGTGAACCAAATCCATCAACTCGTGGAGATTGGGCTTGATCAGATACACACCTTCGGCCAGCGCAGCCTTGAGCGGCGGCCCCGAGGTATCGAGCAGGAATTTTGCGCCATGTTCTCGCGCCGCCTGAGCTACGCGCGCGTAGAAGTCGTCAGGCACGCCGGGCGGCAAGCTTCCACTGGCGACCAAGTAACGAGGAAAGGGCTCCAATGAACAGACCGCGTTCAGACAACCCTGCCACTCGGTTTCAGTCACTTGCGGGCCGGCGAGAACAAATCTGAATTGCTGGCCGCTCTCCTCTTCATGCACGGTGAAATCTTCTCGCGTCTCCGCAGCGACCTGGACCGTGCGGCTTTCGATTCCTTCGCGGGTGACCAGTTCCTCCAGCAGCCGGCCAACGATGCCTCCGCATGTGTACACAGCAATGATCTCTGATCCCAGCCGGCGTACAACCCTTGCGACGTTGATCCCCCCACCGCCCGGATCACGTTGCAGGCCTTTGCAACGAAGCTTGCGGCCGGGCATCAGACGCTCGACTGAGGTCGACAGGTCGATTGCCGGATTGATCGTGAGGGTCGCGATAGTCGCCATGGCGCAGTCCGTGGAGCGGAGGTATCAATGCCAGTCAACGGCGCCGAGCAGCATTCCTGTGCGGCCGTCTCCCCACATCGGCAGCAGGAGACGCGAGAAGGCAGCGTCTTCACCAGAGCGATAGTGAAGAAAGGTTGGCCTTCTCCCCTCCACCGTTGCACTACATTGGGAGCGCAAATAGTTGAATGGAGTTCGTGGCTCGATCTCATCAGCAAATTTGCCCGCCGCCGACTCTTTCGACCATCGAGAGAACTCCTCGCCGATAAAGCTAAATCGAAATCGCTCCGGATTGGCAAAAACGTCGATCAGCAGCAGTCTTCCCGCAAGATCGGCTACCGCGGAGAGCTTCACGTCATCCCAAAACGGCATCTCGTTCTCTCCACGTCTGAGGCTTTCCCAATAAGAAAGCACGGGACGCAGAGTCGGACGGAGCCGCTGCGGCAACTCGTATGGGACCGTCGCCTCATTCACGCTCGATATCATTGGACTTCCTCTGCCGGCCTCTCAATTGTCATGCCGCGCCTCAGACAGTTGCTAGGAGGCAAGGGTCAGCTGTGGCGCGCGAACGACAAGGACTGGGATCGCACTGTGCGTTAGAACTTTCACGGTCTCACTCCCGAGAACGATCGCGGAAATTCCACGCCGACCGTGTGAAGCCATCACGATCAGGTCGCAGGTCTTCTGTGCTGCCGTGTCAATGATGGCACGATACGGGTTTTCATGCTCAACGCGTATGGCCTCGCAACTTATCCCATTTGCGTTTGCGGCCTCCTTGGCAACACCAAGATCTTTGGCGGCCATATCCGCTGCGTATTTTTCGTATCGTTCAGGCTTATTGGTGGCCATCCCAGGCTCGATCGAGAACACATGAAATGGCACCGCAACTGTCACCACGGTGACTTTGGCGTTAATCGATTTCGCCAGAGCGATGCCATGCTCAATCGCTCTCCCTGACAGCTCCGAGCCGTCGGTGGGGATGAGGATGTGCTTGTACATGCATTCCCTCGCTGTTCTTTGCAGATCCAACATGCAGTCCTTTGCTGGAGGGGGCTATGATCTAGATCAACGATGCCCGTCCGATTCGACGAGCAAGAAGAACCGATCGCGCGCCAGACACCTGAATTTTTCGTTGGCGACGCCACCTTCTGTCGCCGGATTGGGACGGCCAACCGGACCTTCACCCGATTCAACCCAGACCGCCAACCGGTGCCGGCGCGTCAATTGGGGCCGCCGAACTCACCTGGAGGTAACGCCACCTCAGGCAAAGACGCTCGGCAGATGACGAGATCGGTGCGTCCGCAGCCCTTGGAGTAATCGACCACGGACATGCGTGTCGGCGTTACACGCGACATATGCGGACATCCAGATCGGCATCGGTACTGGCTGGGCCACCCGCTCAGGATAGTTGTGGGGAGCAAGCGCAGGATTTTGCTCGCCTCTGCAGGATCGAGCACTGGTTGCGCCGCCATGGGCAGGCCGTTAATCGCCGCTGCGGCCACCCATCTGGCCTAATCGAAGCAATCGTCATGATGGCGAAGGCCACGTTCCGACTCCAACGTCACTTTGCGGGCGGCGCTCAAAGCCCTCGACGAGCCTTAGCGCACGGTTGGAGCATTGGCTGCGGCGGAGCGAATGCATAAAGCGGATCAAATGTGCGGTGCCGGACAGACGGTCTCGGGCCGTAAGGTTTTGTTACGCGCACCCGCAAAGGGCGGCCCACCACGGACCACAGCCCACCGGGTCCTGGCGATAAGTCAAGTACGGATCGGAACATGAAGCTGTTGCCGCGCTCGTCGCAGTCAATCACGGAAGCCAGCTATCGGCGGCCGACCATGACACCTCATGGATAGCACACAACACGCCGTCATGACGGCCGAGGGGCTGCAGGCGCTGTTAGATGCGCTGAATCGGCGCGGCTATCGGGTGATCGGCCCTATCCTGCGGGATGGGGCGATCATATACGACGACCTCGCGTCGCTTGACGACCTGCCCAAAGGATGGACCGACGAACAGGACGGCGGGCATTACCGGCTGCACCGCCGGAACGATGCGGCGTTGTTCGGCTATGCGGTCGGACCGCATTCGTGGAAGAAGTTTCTGCTTCCGGCGACGCAGCGGCTGTGGTCGGCCGAGCGCACCGAGCAAGGCGTCGCCGTTACGCCGGAACCACACCCGATTGAGCGGTTTGCGTTCATCGGCGTGCGCGCCTGCGATCTTAGTGCGATCGCTATTCAGGATCGGGTCCTGACCGGCGGCGCGCATATTGATCCCCGCTATCAGCAGCGGCGGCGAGGCGCTTTCATTGTGGCTCTCAACTGCGGCGTTGCAGGCGGCACGTGTTTCTGCAGTTCAATGCATGCCGGACCCAAAGCAACAGGCGGATATGACCTCGCCCTGACAGAGCTCATCGGCGACGACGGCAATCGCTTTGTCGTCGACGTCGGCAGTGAAGAAGGGAGCGCGATGCTCGCCGAGGCGCCGCACCGGTCAGCAACGGCCGAGGAAATGGCCGCCGCCGCCGCCGTCGTCGCAAAGACATCCGCGAATATGGGCCGCGCGATGCAGGCCGATGATGTGCACGAACTCTTGCTGCGCAACCTTGATCATCCGCGGTGGGACGAGGTCGCAACGCGCTGCCTGACGTGCGGCAATTGCACGCTCGTCTGCCCAACATGCTTCTGCACCACGGTCGAGGACTCGAGCAATCTCGATGGCAGCCGAACGTCCCGGTCGCAGCGCTGGGATTCCTGCTTCACGATGGATCACTCCTACATCCATGGCGGCAGCGTGCGTCCGACTGGACGCTCGCGCTACCGGCAATGGATGACCCACAAGCTAGCGACCTGGTGGGACCAGTTTGGCACCTCGGGGTGTGTCGGCTGCGGCCGCTGCATCACTTGGTGCCCGGTCGGCATCGACATCACTGAAGAAGTGGCGGCAATCCGCGGCACCGAGCCGCAGTAAGAGGCAAGGCATGGAAGGGCTCGAGCGCATCGTCCGAGAGCATCCGTTCTTTGCCGGACTACAGGATGCGTTCCTCTCGCTCGTGTACGGTTGCGCAAAGAATGTCCGGTTCGAGGCGGGCCAGTATCTGTTCCACGAACGCGAACCGGCCGACTGGTTCTATCTGCTTCGTCACGGTCGGGTCGCTCTTCAGGTCACGGCGCCGGGACGCGGTGCGGTCACCTTTCAGACCATGACAGAGGGTGAGGTCGTCGGCCTGTCCTGGCTGATCCCGCCTTATCGCTGGACGTACGACGCCAGAGCAATCGAGCTCACGCGGGCAATCGCGATGGATGCGAGCTGCTTGCGGCAGAAATGCGAAAGCGATCACGACCTCGGTTACGAAATGATGAAGCGCTTCATGCCGGTCCTGATCCAGCGCCTGCAGGCCACGCGATTGCAGATCCTCGATGTCTACGGCACGCCTTGACCTGACGGCCGCGATGTCTCGCGGCGACCCGATGGTGCCACGCGTCGCCCGCGTGTTGCGCCGGCGTCGCGACGG
>JASHRR010000149.1 GCA_030037185.1 Xanthobacteraceae bacterium
GTGACTGGCACCATGCGGCGAGGCAGCGCATGCCGTCCTCGGCAATCAGCCCATCCGCCCCGTCTACCGGTTCGAGCCTCCTTGGGGGCCCCGCCAGGTTGCGATTGGCGAGCGCGAATGTGCAAGCCACCTCCCCCAATTTGTCGCGCAACCACCTCACCTCCTCGGCCCGCACCAGGTTGGCAATAGCGGCCGCCCAATAAACCGCCCCAGCACAGCGCACGAGGTCGCCGGTCCGCCCGAGCGGCATCAACGCAACGCGTTGATCGGCAGGAGCGACGGCTTCCGGCGCAACCGGGGCAGCGAGCGCGTAGAACTCGCCGATGATTTTGGACAGTCTGTCGTGCAGCCGGCTGGCACCGCGAAGGCGTTCGCAAAGGGAGACGCTGATGCGGCCGTCGAAACAGGCAGCAAGGCGGGCGACATCGATGTAGATGGCTGGGCTGTTCATCAGCGTAGCCCAGTCCATCGCGGCTGACGCGGGCTCACCGGGACCCGTCATGGTGAGTTTACCGCATCGTCCGGCGGGTTCACCTCAGCGTCCGGGCGAAGCTGATACATGCGTGGCGCGTCACGCCAGAAAACAAAAGCGAGCGCTCCGACGACGGCCAGCGCCAGCGCCACTACGCTGTAAAGCGGCCAGTCGGCGACGAAAAGACTATCACCGCGACCGCGAGCCAGCGCTGCGAGCTCAACGGCTTGGTCGTTCCTGGCGGCGGCCTCATGCACCGGCACCGGGAAGAGAACAACCGAGACGTCGTTGTAGGACGACAGCCCGGGGACGCTATGCTGGACCAGCTCTTTGATCTTCGGAATGAGCTCATTCATCGGCGTGTCGGCGCGATGGCGAATGGAGACCGAAGCTGATGCCGGAACGGTCTGTTGGCGCAGCGGATCGCTTTCGGGCAAGACGACGTGTACGCGGGCAGACAGCACGCCATCAATTTCCGACACCGTCCTGGACAGTTCCTGACTGAGCGCGAAACTCATTTGCGCCCGCTCCTGGATCGGTGAGGATACGAGACCATCCCGCTTAAAGATCTCGCCGATGGTGGCAAACTCCTGCTTGGGAAGGCCATTCTCTTTGAGGACGGCTTCGGCTTCGGCGAAGCGGTTCTCATCGACCGAGACCGAGATACGGTCGCCCTTGCCGGCCGATCGATCGGCCGGGATGCCATGCTGGCGCAGCGTCGCCACGACCTCGTTGGCCTGTCGCTCATCGAGATTGGTGTAGAGCTCGGACTTGCAGGACGCGACCGTGAGGGCGCAGACAACGACCATCGCCGCCCGCGCAAAATTGGTCCGCGACGCCCAACGCCCGGATCGGAAGCCCGCGAGACTTGCCTCCAAACACCCCTCCCGAGATATCATTGCCAAGCACTGTCCGTTCAGCGACCGGTCACTGGCCTTTGAGCAAGGTATTGACCGTATTAGAGAAATGCGATGTTCCGCCCGCCACCAGAGTCGTTTCGGTGGTAAACTTCATCGATCTCAAAGCCAATTCCTCGGCACGCCGGAGCTGGGCGAGGCCGACCCCGAGGCCCGAGGATACGCCGCCATAGCCGTCCGCGGGCTCAAGGTTTTGCCGCGCCGGGCCACCATGTAGATCCATTTGCGCATCGCCCCCCACGGAGGTGGCCGCGACGTCAACCCCGTAGTCGCCGTCGGCGCTGCCGCTCTGTTCCAGCTGGGGTGCTTTTTCGAGATTGCGCGCCCGTTCGAAATACCCTCGCAGGCTGCTGAAGAGCTCGCTCGCCAGCGCCGCCGGGCTGGCGAGATCAGCAGGACCATTGTGCAGGCTCGAGACGAAATCCGCAAGCGGGCGCTCACTCACCGAACTCGGCGCCGGGGGGCTCTCAATTCCACCCTGAACAGAAGGGACGGCAGTTATCGTCACAGTCATGAGAAGGCTCCGGTTATGTCCGCTTTGCGGGCCTGCGACGGCAATGATGCGCGATCGAAGCGCGCAAGACCCCGCAACTCAAGCCGTTCTAATCCGCGGCGGGTTAGCTGCCGCTGTTGTTGGGATTGTTCGGGTCGCCCGCTTCTTTGGTTTTCTCCATAGCTTGCTGCATCATGCTCTGCATCATGGTATCGAACATCATTGCAGTTTGGGCTACTGCGCTCTGCATCGCTTGCTGAACGCCATTCGAGGAACCGCCGGCGCCGCCGACACCACCGACCTCATTCATCATGGTTCTCCTTGACTTTGCTGATCTCGACTTGCCCGGGTCGTAACGCGACATGTTTTCGGCAACTTGCGGTCAAGCACTTTCCGCATTCGCCCTCACGACTTTGACGTTTCTCGCCGGGATCTGGGGCGGAGCCATGAGGGCGCCGCCGCGAAAGACCCGAACCGTGGGTTCGTCGCCGCGGGGTTCTTCCCGAACCGGAGGAGGAGCCAAGGAGGTCAAGGTCCGCCGCACCAGCGACACAAAAGGCGGCGGCCCGGAAACCGCAACAACGCCGACGTCCTCCGTGGTCTTGACCGGATACCGCGGATCCCCGATGCCCAGCGCATTCAACTTTTCGTTCACCTCTGCGGGGGGGAACCGACCGATATTGATAAGCTCGGTCCTAATCTCCGTCTTGGCGCTGATGTGCAGCACCGCGCCGTCGAAATACCAGACGAGGCCGTAGCTTTCACACAGCTTTTCGAGGAACTCGCGGGCTGGTGCGACACGAAGCTGTCCACGCAGCCGCCCCCTGACCTGGTCGCTCACGTCAACCGGAACCCGAAGATTGCGGCCGAACTCGACCAACACGCCTTTGAGGTCCTGATCGATGACCAGATACTTGTAAGGCCCTTCTGGCCAAGGAGGCTCCCTCGCCCCGCGATCCAGCACGCCCAGCCGCTGCTGCGCCTCGCCGCTCGCCAGCGGCGAAGTCGGATGGCGCCCGATAAAGGCCTTCAGGGCCGCACGGTCGTCGGTGGATTTGAGGCCATCCCACTCCCGCTGGACCGCCTCGGCCTCCTGCTGCTGCCTTTCCAGCCTCTCCCGCGCTTGGCGATCGAGATCGGCAACGCGCTGACGGGCCTGATCGGAAACTGCGGCGTTCGGATACCGGCTAAGGAATGCCAGCAGCGCCGGCGGATCCGTCGACAGCTTGACCTTTTCCCACTCTTGCGCGGCCTCGCGCTCCACCTGCCGCTTCTGTGCCTCCGCGGCTGCGGTCTGCTGCTCACGCTCCTTCGCCTCGCGATCCAGCACGGCGAGCCGCTGCTGCGCCTCGCCGCTCGCCAGCGGCGAAGTCGGATGGCGCGCGATGAAGGCCTTCAGGGCTGCACGGTCGTCTGTGGATTTGATGCTATCCCACTCCCGCTGCGCCGCCTCGGCCTCTTGCTGCTGCCTTTCCAACCTCTCCCGCGCTTCGCGATCGAGATCGGCAACGCGCTGACGGGCCTGATCCGAAACTGCGACATTCGGATACCAGCTAAGGAAGGCCAGCAGCGCCGACGGATCGGTGGAAGACCTGACCGTTTCCCACTGCTGCGCGGCCTCGCGCTCCACCTGCCGCTTCTTTGCCTTCGCGGCCGCGGCCTGCTGCTCACGCTCCCTCGCCTCGCGATCCAGCACGGCGAGCCGCTGCTGCGCCTCGTCGGTCGCCAGCGGCGAAGTCGGATGGCGCCCGATGAAGGCCTTCAGGGCCGCACGGTCGTCCGTCGATTTGATGTCATCCCACTCCCGCTGCGCCGCCTCGGCCTCTTGCTGCCTCTCCCGCGCTTGGCGCTCGAGATCGGCAACGCGCTGACGGGCCTGATCCGAAACTGCAACATTCGGATACCGGCTAAGGAAGGCCAGCAGCGCCGGCGGATCCGTCGACAGCTTGAGCTTTTCCCACTCCTGCGCGGCCTCGCGCTCCACCTGCCGCTTCTTTTCCTCCGCGGCCGCGGCCTGCTGCGCGCGCTCCCTCGCCTCGCGATCCAGCACGGCGAGCCGCTGCTGCGCCTCGCCGCTCGCCAGCGGCGAAGTCGGATGGCGCCCGATGAAGGCCTTCAAGGCCGCGCGGTTGTCCGTCGATTTGATGCCATCCCACTCCCGCTGCGCCGCCTCGGCCTCTTGCTGCCTCTCCCGCGCTTGGCGCTCGAGATCGGCAACGCGCTGACGCGCCTGATCGGAAACTGCGGCATTCGGATACCGGCTAAGGAAGGCCAGCAGCGCCGGCGGATCCGTCGACAGCTTGAGCTTTTCCCACTCCTGCGCAGCCTCGCGCTCCACCTGCCGCTTCTTTGCCTCCGCGGCCGCGGCCTGCTGCGCACGCTCCTTCGCCTCGCGATCCAGCACGGCGAGCCGCTGCTGCGCCTCGCCGCTCGCCAGCGGTGAAGTCGGATGGCGCGCGATGAAGGCCCTCAGGGCCGCGCGGTTGTCCGTCGATTTGATGCCATCCCACTCCCGCTGCGCCGCCTCGGCCTCTTGCTGCTGCCTTTCCAGCCTCTCCCGCGCTTGCCGCTCGAGATCGGCAACCCGCCGACGGACCTGATCCGAAACTGCGGCATTCGGATACCAGCTAAGGAATGCCAGCAGCGCCGATGGATCCGTGGAAGACCTGATCTTTTCCCATTCCTGCGCGGCCTCGCGCTCCACCTGCCGCTTCTTTGCCTCCGCGGCTGCGGCCTCGCGCTCCCTCGTCGCGCGATCCAGCACGGCGAGCCGCTGCTGCGCCTCGCCGCTCGCCAGCGGCGAAGTCGGATGGCGCCCGATGAAGGCCCTCAGGGCCGCACGCTCCGCGGCAAGCGCCGACCCGACGGACACCAGTCCTGCGGTGACTATCAGAACGGTGAACAGTCGTTTCGACATGCTGGCCTCCGTGTGGCGGAACGACTTACGGCCAACTCCCTTGAGCTCTTCAGGTTGCCTGTTTAAAGCGCAGGCCGTTACTTAGGTCTTTGCAAGTATTGGATCTTGGATTCGACAGTATTGGCCGCTAGTAGTTTTAGATTATGTTAATAGTACATTTTGTTTTTGACGATTTTATGACCAAATTTGTTATCATTATCCCGGCGCCTGCGAAATTGAATACAATATTATGTATATCGATATCTTCCAACCAATATTGTTATTAACTTGTCACCCTCCCTGATTAGCCTTATGAAAGCTTATAGCAGCTTCGTCGTCCGGAAGGCCCGTCCAACGCGCTGGAGCGAGGCGCGGAAATGAAGCGGCTTGAGCAGTCTGCTTCGCCGACGTCAGGGCGGGCGGTCATTGGCTAAATCCCTTGGCTGATTCTAATCGAGGAGATAAAAAATGGCTACATCCGGTGTTACCAATACGGCCGGCGCCACCGGTTCTGGCGGCAGCTCGCAGCTTCTTTCACAGCTCAACCAGGCCGAGAGCCAGGCGTTGAGCGACATGATCGCAATCCAGCAGAATCAGATTGTTTTTAACGACCACATGAACGACGCCCAGACTGCGAAGAATGTGGCCACGTCGTTCCAGCAGCACGGCTGATCCATGCAGCGGCGTCGGCAGCTTCGGCGCCCACTATGACACGCCTCACGCCCCCTCCCTAACTCTCGCCCGCTCGCGGGGAGCGTCGGGAAGGGGGAGTGGCCGCGAGACGGTCACTTCGGCGCCCGACCGAGAAGGCCAGCTTGGAGGCAAATGCCGTGACTGCGCCGACTGCCCCCCGACCGGAGTCGCCGACTGCCCCCCGACCGGAGTCGAAGCAGTCCGACGCGGCGATGCGCCAAGCAGGCGCTAAGCTCAAATTCGAAGTTGTCGCCGGCACCCACCAGGGCGCTATGGTCATGCTGGATCGGGCCGACTACCGGATCGGCAGTTCCCCGCACGCCGACATCGTGCTGAGAGATTCGGGAGTTGCGGCCGAACACGCCGTGCTGCGCATCGAGCGAAGCACCGTGCGGATTGATGCGACCGGCGCGGCCGTTAGGGTTGAGCGGGAACTGCTCCCAGTGTCGCGCGGCCGTCGCGTCAGGCTGCCGGTGAGCTTCACGCTCGGGGCGGCGCGGATCCACCTCTCTGGTTCCATCGGCGACACTCCGGCGCAGCGGCTAGGCGAGTTGAGCCGCTGGGTCATCGGCAAACCGTTTACCGCTACCGGGGTTCTCGCCTGCTTTGTGCTTGCTATCACGGTCGTGGCGCAGGGATTGCCCCGAAAACCTCGCACCGACCCCGCAGGCACCACCTTCTCGGAGGCCGCCGGCCTCGAGCATTTGACTTCCGGCCAGGTTCAAGGACCATCAACGGCAAGCCCGGAGAGTCAATTGGCCTCGACGGCCGAAGAGGCGGCGTATAAGCTAAAGGCTCGGCTGAGCGATGCGAACATACAAACTTTGCGCGTCAGTGTCGTGGATGGTCGGCTGGCGGTGGCCGGAAAGGTCAGCAAACAAGATGCAAGCGCCTGGGGGGAGATCCAGCAGTGGTTCGATCAGACTTACGGCGGTCGCCTCGTTCTCGCCACCGAGGTCAGCCCCGCCAGTGAGGTTCGGTCCCTGCCGGCGTTACACCTGCAGGCGATCTCGTACGGCGAGCATCCCTATATCGTGACAGGAGACGGTGAGCGCTACTACGAGGGCGCGGTGCTCGACAATGGGTGGATCCTTCGCGAGATTGGCGAGGATCGCCTCCTGCTTACGAAGGAAGGCGAGCAGGTGGCAGTGCCGTACCGGTGATATCGCGACGGCCGCTCCCCCCTCCCTGACCCCAGCAAACCGGGAGGCCACGCAGGGGGGTTGCAGCGCGCACAACGATTGAGAGGTTGAAGGCATGGCCACCGGCAGAATCGACAGCAAGCGCGATAGCGCGCTTGCAGGCGTCGCTCAGCCAACACCGGCCGCGCCCACGGAGATCGACGCGAAGGACGCGGCCGCCATCGCCGCCGCCAGGCCGCCGTTCTATCGCGAGTTTGAAAAGCTGATCGACATCACCGGCCGGCGCGCGTCTGCCGCCACGGTCGGCTCGCCGCACCAGTGCATTGTCGATTTTGTGATGCCGCTGATATCGGACCCGACCGTATTCCAGGGCAGCCGGTCGATTTCGATCCTCGAACGGCTCGCTGCGGATATCCTGCCTAATCTCGACGAGAGCGAGGAGCTTCGCTCGCTGGCGGGCGCCGTCATTGCCGACGAGATTGCGCGCCACCGCGAGCTTTTGATGCGGCTTCACAGCGGCATCGCCGCATGACGGCGCCGATCGACAGCGCGCCGGTGCAGCTGTTGCACCTCCTTGGCTATCTTTACGGCCAACACGGTGAGACCAAGCGCGGGCTCGTCTTGTTGCTGATCGCGGCACGGCTTGATCCCGACAATGTCGGCATTTGGCGAACGCTCGCCCATTCCTTTCTCGCCGACGGCGCTCCGAACATGACCATCGCGGTCATCGAGCGGCTTCGCCTGATGGATGATTCCGACCATCCCGGACTCGACCTGCTGATGGGCCGTGCCCTGTGGGCGTGCGGCCGCCGGATCGAAGCCCGCCGCTCGTTTCGCGATTTTCTCGCGCGCCGCGACCAATCATGACTGTGATCGAGATGCTCACCCGCGCGCTGCTGATCGCGTCCCGCCGCGGCGACCTCACCGTCGCCACCCTCGTTATGGTTGCGGTGGTGATGATGATCGTTCCGCTGCCGACGCCGGTTGTCGACACACTGATCACCGCCAACATCGCCGCGAGCGTGCTTATCCTGCTGGTCGCCTTCTACATCAGTGAGCCGCTCGAGCTGTCGGCGCTGCCCTCCGTCATCCTGGTCGCGACGCTGTTTCGGCTCGCGATCACCATCACCACCGCACGCCTGATCCTGCTTCAGGCCGACGCCGGCAAGATCATCAACACGTTCGGCAGCTTCGTCGTCGGCGGCAACATCGCGGTCGGCCTCATCATCTTCGTCATCATCACGGTGGCGCAGTTCGTCGTCATCACCAAGGGCGCCGAACGCGTCGCCGAGGTTGCGGCCCGGTTTAGCCTCGACGCGCTTCCCGGCAAGCAGATGAGCATCGACAGCGATCTGCGCGGAGGCGACATCGATCAGGCGGAGGCACGGCGGCAGCGGCGCCGGCTCGGCCAGGAGAGCCATCTCTACGGCGCCATGGATGGCGCAATGAAATTCGTGAGGGGCGATGCCATCGCGGGTCTCGTCATCATCCTCGTCAATCTGATCGGTGGACTTTCGATCGGTTCGCTGCAGCATGGCCTGTCGCTGTCCGCGGCGGTCGAAACCTATTCGCTGTTGACGGTCGGTGACGGGCTGGTGGCGCAGCTCCCCGCCCTTCTGGTGTCGGTGGCGGCCGGCACCGTCGTCACTCGCGTCGCCTCGATCGACCGGCTCGATCTCGGGACCGAGATTTCCCGGCAGCTCCTGAACGACCCACGAGCGCTGTTCCTGGGCGCCGCCATCATGGCGGGGCTCGCGTTCATTCCGGGGTTTCCCGTGCCTGCGTTCCTGGCGTTGGGGGCCGCATTAGCAGCCGGCGGCTACTGGTCCCATCGGCAACGCGCCACCATGGCGCCATCCTCCCCTTCCCGGCTTGTCGGGGAGGGTCCGCGCAATCTCACGGGCGAGACCAAACAAACCGTGCCGGCGGCGAGCGGCGATGTTGCCAAGACCGCGCGGTACCGGATCGCGGCCTGCCTCGGCCGCGAGCTTTCCGGCCGGGTGACGCCGGAAAGCTTCACTGATCAGGTCGCGCAGGTGCGGCATCGCCTCACGACAGACCTCGGCGTCGAACCGCCGGCGGTCGAGCTGCGCGTCGATCAAGCCATGGAACCCAATCACTTCAGGCTCGAGCTTGAAGGCGTGCCGGTCGTCGAGGGCGACATTCCGGCTCGCTGCCTGCTGGTCGAGAGTGATCCCGTCGACCTCGAACTCTTGGCGATCCCGTTCGAGGTCGGCCCGCGGGTCGACGGCCGACGCGCGGCAATGTGGGTCGATGAGCAACATCAAGCGGCGGTGGCTGCGGCCGGCATCGAATTCTTTGCCCCGAGCGGAGTGCTTGCCAGGTGGTTGGCGCAGATGATGCGCCGCTATGCCACGCAGTTCATTGGCATCCAGGAAACCCGCGAGCTCCTCGTTCGAACCGACAAGGACTATCCGGAGCTGATGAAAGAGGTTCAAAAAATCACCTCACTCCAAAAGATCGCGGAAATTCTACGTCGTCTTCTTGACGAGGGTGTCCCGATCACTAACATGCGCCTCATCCTGGAGGCGCTGCTCGAGTGGGGGCCTCGCGAGCAAGACACCGTCCTG
>JASHRR010001339.1 GCA_030037185.1 Xanthobacteraceae bacterium
GTCGGCGATACCGTCTATTTCGGCCCCGAGGCCGAGTTCTTCGTGTTCGACGACGTGCGCTACAGCGCCCAGCCCTATAACACCGGCTTCAGACTCGATCAGGTGGAATTCCCCTCAAACTCGGACACCGAATACGAGGGCGGCAATCTCGGCCACCATATCCGCGCCAAGATGGGCTATTTCCCGGTTCCGCCGCAGGACACCTTTCAGGACATGCGTTCGGAAATGCTTACCGCCATGGCCAAGATGGGTGTCAAGGTGGAGAAGCATCATCACGAGGTGGCTTCCGCCCAGCACGAACTCGGCATGAAGTTCTCTCCGATGGTGACGATGGCGGACCAGCTGCAGATCTACAAATACTGCATCACCCAGGTCGCTCACATTTACGGCAAGAGCGCCTGCTTCATGCCGAAGCCGGTGTACGGCGATAACGGCTCCGGCATGCACTGTCACCAGTCGATCTGGAAGGACGGCCAGCCGGTGTTCGCCGGCAACAAATATGCCGACTTGTCGGAAACCTGCCTTTCCTACATCGCCGGCGTGATCAGGCACGCCAAGGCGATCAACGCCTTCACCAACCCGACGACGAATTCCTACAAGCGGCTGGTTCCCGGCTTCGAAGCGCCGGTACTGCTCGCCTATTCGGCCCGCAACCGCTCGGCCGCATGCCGGATTCCGTGGACGACTTCGCCCAAGGCCAAGCGCGTCGAGGTGCGTTTCCCCGACCCGCTTGCGAACCCCTATCTCGGCTTTGCCGCCATGCTGATGGCCGGCCTCGACGGCATCAACAACAAGCTCGATCCGGGCCCCGCCGTCGATAAGGACCTCTACGATCTGCCGCCGGCGGAACTCAAACAGATCCCGACCGTCTGCGGCTCGTTGCGCGAGGCGCTTGGCTGCCTCGATGCCGACCGCGCCTTCCTCAAGGCAGGCGGCGTTTTCGACGACGATTTCATCGACAGCTACATCGACCTCAAGATGTCGGAAGTGATTCGCTTCGAGCACACCCCGCATCCGGTCGAGTTCGAGATGTATTACTCGGCGTGATGCTGATCCCGGAAGGCGCTGCTTCCCGGGAGGTTGCGCTTCCCAAGATCGGCTCAATCGAGCCAAACTCAAGGCGCTCCAGTGGGGCGCTTTTTTTTCTGTCCTAGCCGGTCCTAGCCGCCTCTCGGCCGCGCCCCCCAACACCGACATCCCGCACTGTCACACACTCAGCGACAGGTCGGGCCGCCGCCGGTTAACCCGGTTGACAATCGCCAGGTGTCTTGCTTGCGATGGCGGCAGCGCGCGCGACCTAGCGTGGCCAGCGCATGAGACCCCACCATGCCACGCTGTTAGCCTCAAACGCAGCTTTCGGCCGGCCAACGGCGCGCGCGACAACCAAGCAGCTCAGACCGGCCGATGTGGGCGGGCATGCCGTCAGGCCATTAACGCCGGTGCGGACCTCCCCGATAATTCCAAGGTATCGAATCATACGTGTGGTAGTAACCGTAAAGTGGTCGAGGCGCGTAGGCGTAACCGGGCGGGTAACCGTAAGCCGGATAGCAGCCGCGATAGCAGCCCCAATTCTGCGCTGCAGCCAGTCCGGCGGATAAAACGACGACGAGGATGGCAAGTGCCGAGGCGCCGGTGAGGATTTTCGAATCCATGATCGACCCATGTTCTTGGCGAGCAGTGATTTGCCCAATCATCAGTAAAGTCTGTCGGTCAAGGTTTGTTCCTCGGCCTCCTTGCCTCCGGCTGTTGGGAGCAAATGTTTTCTTTGTAGTGTGAGCCGCGCCACACGATGGCGTTCGCCAGCTGCGGTGCCGCGAACGCAAGCGTTTCTCCGTCTTGTACTTTGCGGCGCAGCTTAAGAAGTTCGAAAACACCTTGCCGCGGGGGTGACGTAGCAAAGTACGCGTCGCTGCGAGTGGATGAAGATAATGCCGCGTCCGGTCGGATTGCCGGCATCGAATTTCCTATTTTTGCCTCGGCACCGGGATACGGCTCCCCGGCGCAATGGTGGTGACGGCGCGATGGCCGGTGATGACGGCGACGTAGTGGTCACCCTCGACCTCGAAGTCATCAGCCTCGTAGGCGTCGGCTTCGCCGCAGCACGACACCCGCGGATGGTCTGGCTGTTTGAGGTTTTCGAACCATTCTTTGATCCGAGGATCCTGCCACTGGTTGCCGCCGCACGCTAAGGCATTCGCGGTGAGAATGGCGGGTCCCGATTGATTACAGGTATTGTGCCATTCCGCCGCCTACTTTCAGGCATTGGCATTACCATATCGCCTGGGCTGATCTCATGATCAATATTCGTTGCCTTGCGGGAAATGCGGGTGAGCCGCACGCCGGTGCTCGCTGTGGTCCGCGAGGCACGCAGCCAGCGCGGTGATGGTTTTCCGGGGCTCCTTCAAGCGATGTGATTCGGCTTCAGCGCTTCAACCTCCCGGAGCTGCGCCTTTAGTCCGTGCTGCGTTGGTGAGCATCGTTGTCTTGGATCACCCCGTTCACCACCATGACGATGTTTCGGGGCCGCTCGCTCTCCATTCGACCGCACTTTGACTCGAGACGTGCGGCTGTCGCCGAGCTGCCAGACTGATATGAGCCGCGGTTCGTTCAACGTCTCCCGCATTTCACCACGCAGAGCCCTTCTCGACATCCCCAGGATAGACGATCCCTGGTCGCGAGGCCCTTTTTGCTGGAGAGCGAACCCTCCGCAGTCGCTGTTGGGGCTGCCAAATACGCCGGTCGCGAAGACAGCCATGGCGGCTGAAAGAACTTCGAACGCTCTTCCGGCGCTGGGCGAAGCGCCGACGCCCGCTTTGGCACCGAGGCTGGCGGTCCGCCGCTGCTTTCACGGTGAGTTTGGGAGGATAACCGGATGTGGCGTCGATGCGCCCGGCAAACACCCATTGCGGAACTCGGTGCGGCACCCCGACCGAAAACGACTGGCGGCGGCCCGCCGCCGCGCCGCCCCCCGTGCAAATGTCTGTTGGTTTCTAGGAAACGTCCCCTCAAAACTTTGTCTTCTCGAACGTCACTAGCTTCTTGTGCTTCAGCCTCCACACCTGCGGACGGCGACCAGCGTGACCGCGCATTACCGTCCTTGCCATGGTCTCCTTGGCCGCATCCGACTCTGGGTCAATGGCCTCGATGATATCTAGTTCCGTGACCCGGCGACCGAAGTTCGTCTGATCAAAAGGTCTGCCAAGCACCGCCTCATACATCAACTGCAGCTCCTTGAAGGTGAAATACTTCGGCATCAGCAATGCCGGCAGCGACGAGTAGCTCGCCTTGCCCTGAACCCGCTCGACACCCCGCCTGATAATCTCATTGTGGTTGAAGGCGAGCCTTGGAAGGTCTTCCACCGCTATGAATTGCACCCGTTCTGGCGGCGCATCGCGGAAGTGATCGAACGGCACCACCGCAAAGTAGGCAATCACAGTGGTGGCACCGCGCGGATCAACATTGCTCGTAAACCACGTATAGAGCTGCTCAAGATGCGGCGCCTTGACGCCGAGCTTGTCCTTGAGCACCCGGCGGGCAGCATCGAGATCCGTATTGTCGATGGCGCCTGAATCATCCGGCTCGATCCGCATGACGGTGCCCGGCAAAGCCAGTCTGCCCTTGAACGGTTCTCGATCACGCCTGATGAGCGCGATCTCGAGTCGCGGCCGTTCGCCTGGCCGGTCCCAGAAATCCCGAACTGTAAACAGCAGGACATCGACCGCTGTTTGCGGCCGGGCAAAATCATAGGTGGCAGGCATCGATCTCTGTTTCCAACCTGGAATTCCCTCGTTAACGACGACAAAGCTGACCACAAGCTGTTGTTGATGCGCAATTATTTGCCGTGCGCTGGATTATTTTTGTAAATGATACAAAATTGCCTTGACATCGTCCACCATGTGGTTAAAATTTGTAGAAATTACAATAATAGCGAGAGGACAAATTTCAGATGCTGCTCCTCGAGACCCTCACGGCTTCGCAGATCCTGGCAATCGCACCAACTGAGCCGGAGCGTCTGTTCAGCGGTGACCCAGCCGCACTCCGGCATGAATTCGCCGTTCTCACGAAACGCTGGCATCCCGATCGCAATGGCACCAGCGAAGCCGCAATGGTGCTGCAGCGAGTGGTCGTCCTTCATGCCGCGGCGAAGCGCAAGCTCGCCGCCGGCGAATGGTCCGAGCCTGGCGTCATCCGCATCGACACCATCGGTGGCAAATCCTTCCTCCTGAAGGTTAAGCGGCGCCACCAATTAGAACTCGGCGAGATGGCCATCGCGGTCAATCGCGTCGCCTTCCTGATCGAAAAGGAACACGCCATCCTGTTCGATAGGGGAGTGCGCCGAATCGAGGAAATCCGCTGTCCCGATGCCAAGATCTGCAGCGACCTCGCGAGATTCATGCCGGATGTACAGGGCACCTATGAGACGGCGAAGCACCACATCGCGATCATTGCCAAGGCCGAAGAGGTCGTCCTGCTGAAGGATCTCGTGGCCCGTGTCGGCGGGCAACTTGCGCCAAAACACACTGCCTGGGTCGTGTCATCCCTGCTCAACCTCGCCTGTTTCTTCGAGGTCACCGGTCTCACCCACAACGCCATTTCACCCGAAACGGTGTTCGTCGCTGCCAAGCAGCACGCCGCTTATCTGCTCGGCGGGTGGTGGTATGCGGCGCCCACCAGAGGCCGCATCGAGCTTCTACCAGAGGCGACTTACACCATCTTGCCGCGGTCGATGGAAACCAGCAAGCGCGCCGAGATTCGGCTCGACCTTGAATCGATTCGCGCGGTCGGACGAACAATTCTCGGCGATTGGACAGGCCTCGGCCTGGCTCGCCGCGAGGACCTGCCGAAACCGATGGCGAACTTTCTCCGACTGCCGAGTTCAGGTTCGGCGATTGAGGATTACCGGGCTTGGGGACAAGCCCTCACAGACAGCTTCGGACGTCGTCGCTTCATGGAGCTGCCGATCTCTTCCAGCGACGTCTACCCATAGGGAGGTAATCATGGGCTATCACAGATATGATCCCGACACCTGGTCCACCTATGCGCGGGAAACGGCAACAAAGACCCACCGCGACTATGGTCGCACGTCGATTCTGCCCGCCTTTGACCCGACTGTATTTGCCATGAGGGAGAGCCGGAAGTCAGAACTCAACCCGAACCCGACGCCGTTTATCGCGGCGCTCGATGTGACCGGCTCAATGGGACGCGTCGCCGAGGCGATGAGAAAAGGCCTCGGCACATTGTTCGAGCGGATCATCACACGCGCCGTGATTCCTGACCCTCATGTGCTGGCCATCGCAATCGGGGATTTCGAAGTCGATTGCGCTCCGATTCAAGCGACCCAATTCGAAAGCGAGCCAGTCACGATAGGCAAGCAGATCGAGGACCTTTGGCTCGAAGGCGGCGGCGGCGGCAACGACTTTGAGGGTTACCTCGGCCCTCTCTACTTCGCCGCCATGCGCACGGATTGCGATGCCATCCGTGACGGCCGCAAGGGCTTTCTTTTCACGGCGGGCGATGAGGAGCCGCAGATGGTCCTGCGCAAGTCCTCGGTAAAGCGCTTCTTCCGGGACGACATCCAGAGGGATCTGACCGCCGAGGAGATGATATCGCTGGTTTCTCGCGGGTGGGAGTACTTTCACCTGATGGTTACTGAAGGCTCCTACATGCGGACCCATCATCACCGCGTCACCCGGGCATGGACGGACCTGATCGGACAACGGGCCCTGCTGCTGACCGACCATACCCGCATGGCCGAAGTCATCATTTCGGCCGCCGAGGTCGCGTCGGGCCGCGATCGTGACACCGTCGCGAAGTCGTGGTCCGGCTCGACCAGCCTCGTCGTCAGGAACGCTATCAATGGCTTGACGATCAGCAACCGCCGGACCGGGAAGGGACCCCGCACCATCTAATCTCGCTCAGCCCAGTCGGCCGCCCGAATAGGCAGCCGGTGCGACAGCAAACTTGCAGCAGGCGGCATCATGAAAGCGCGCGACGCGACCGTCGTTATCGGCGCCAATTTCGGCGATGAAGGCAAAGGTTTGGCGGTGAATAGCCTGGTCGCCCGGGATCCTGACGCCGCTGTGATCCGCTTCAACGGCGGCGCCCAGGCTGGGCACACCGTCGTCGCGGAGGACGGCCGGCGACACGTTTTTAGCCATTTCGGTTGCGGCGCCTTTCTGGGTGCCGCCACCTTCCTGTCGCGCTTCTTTGTGGTGCAGCCATCGATCTTCGCCAGGGAAGCCGCCGAGCTTGCCGCGATCGGGGTGCGGCCGCTCGTGCTGGTCGACCCCGACGCCCAGGTCACGACGCCGTTCGATGTGTTCATCAATCGATGGCTTGAAGAAACCCGGGGTGGCACCCGTCATGGCTCGGTCGGCGTCGGCTTCGGGGAAACCCTCGAGCGCTCCGGGCTCGGCTATCAGCTCACCGTGAGGGATCTCGGTGACGACAAATACCTCATGGA
>JASHRR010001340.1 GCA_030037185.1 Xanthobacteraceae bacterium
ACGCAAACCACTTGTCCATGTGGCCGCGCTGCACGTTGTGAGTGAGGTGGTCGAGATAGTAGAAGCCCGCCCCCCTCGGCCTTGGATCCGGCTCGCCGATCCATTGGAATTGCGCCGCGTAGGGCGAATTGCCGGCTCCGTAGCGGTCAACAAAGTATAGGAGCGAACCGCCAATTCCTATGATCGCGGGCACTTCCAATGTCTTGTCGGACCCCGCGTAGGGCTCGGCACCGCGCTTTACGGCGAGCTCGAAGGCATGCTTTGCATCGACGACGCGCCACGCCATTGAGGGGGCGCAAGGGCCGTGGCTGGAAATGAAACGGGTCGCGAACGAGCCGGGTGCGGCGTTGAGGACGAAATTGATGTCGCCTTGGCGATAGACGGTGATGTCCTTCGTCCTGTGCCTGGCGACCGGCGAATAGCCCATGCGCCGGAACAGCTTTTTGAGGTGATCCGGCTGCGGATGGGCGAACTCCACAAACTCGAATCCATTGGTGCCGATCGGGTTTTGTGCGCTGATTGTGGCGGCCGGCGCATCGTGCGGAAACGGACCCATAGGTATGACCTCCGTAAAGTTAAAAAAGTTTACTGCATTTCTGGCGCAAAATTGGTGCAAAGTACGCGTTGTGTGACACTATGGTACATGATATATGCACTAATTCATGATTTATGCGGAATAATTGCATGGATGAATTCGACATCAAGCTGCTGACGGCCCTCCAGGGGGACGGCCGGCTCACCAACAACGAACTGGCCGAGCGGATCGGCTTGTCAGCATCGCAATGTTCACGCCGCCGGGCGGCGCTGGAGGAATCTGGCGTGATCGAGAGCTACCACGCGGTGCTCTCGGCCGAGGCCGTCGGGCTCGACGTGCTCGTGTTCATCCAGATCGGCTTGGCGACGCAGTCCCCCGATAGCGGGGACGCGTTCGTAAAGCTGATCAACGGGATCGAGGAGGTTCAGGAGGCGTTTTCGTTGACGGGCGATGCGGACTTTCTGGTCAAGCTGGCGGTGCCGGATCTCAAAGTCCTGTCGCGCATTCTCAACGAGGTGCTGCTGCCGCACCGCAGTGTCGCGCACGTGCACTCCTACGTGGTACTCGACCGCGTGAAGCAGACGACGCAGTTGCCGCTGCGGTATCTCTTGGAGGCGCACGGAACCCGGAGCGCTCGGCGGCGGGTCTCAACACCGGGCCGTGCGCGCGGAACGGCCTGATCCTCACAAAAGCGCAAGACCGGCCCCTTGCAGCTGGTCATATGCCGGGCCGGACCGACCGGCGGCCGATTGGGAGCCTTTTTTCAAGCTTCGGGCACGACACCATTTCACTGAAACCGGCGGCTGCGCCAACCAGCTGCCAAGCCCGCAACGACCATCAGCCGCAACGTTCGCAACCAAAGAACGGCCACGCCTCCTCCCCGACCTGAAGGACGGGGTTTGCGGCGCGGAAGCTAACATGAACACCGATCCCACCCGCGCCAGGCACTCAGGAACGGCGTCGCCTATCGATAGGCGACCGGCGCGAGATTTGTTCGCGCCGTCTGCACGTTCTTACTTCTTCGGCTTGGCCGCGGAGCCTCGCCCGGGCCGACGGACGACCCTCACCTTGCCGCTGCTTCCGCCTCCGCAGAAGAAGCAACCGCCGCCGTCGGACTCAAGCCCCGACACACCCACTCCAGGCGGCATCTCGAGCTTCTCCAGGACTTGTCCCGTTCGCGGATCGACCCGCCTCACGTCGCTTTCGCCGCCTTCCCAAGTGCCGTGCCAGAGCTCGCCGTCGGTCCAGGTGACGCCGGTAACAACCCGGTTGGATTCGATGGTGCGAAGAATGGCTCCCGTTTCGGGATCGATTTGATGGATCTGCCGGCCTCGGTGCTGCCCCACCCAGAGCGTCCCTTCAGCCCACGCGAGCCCCGAGTCACCACCACCGCCAGGCGCCGGAATCGTCGCCAGCACACGGCCTGTCTTCGGATCGATCCTGTGGATACGGTCTTCGGCGATCTGAAACAGGTGCTTGCCGTCGAAGGCGGTTCCTGCATGCGCGGCGACATTGATCGAGCGCACCGTCTCCCCACTCTGCGGGTCGAAGGCGTTGAGCTTGTCTCCGGACGCAAACCACACATGCTGGCCGTCAAACGTTACACCATGCACCTGGTCGGAGCCCGGAAAAGGGCCATACTCGCGGAGGATTTCGGCTGCTGATGTTTTCATGCTGGCTACTCTAGTCACTCGGCAGTGGGCCGGGGAGTAACAAGGTCGTCGTGAATCCCAGCACCGGCGCGGTCATCCATCGGCGTGCACGCCCGCGACCATCGGAACGCACCTTGCCGGCTCGCGCAAGCGAATCGAGGGCCCGCTGAACTGTGCGAGCGCTGGCCCCCAGCGCCAGCGCCAGGGCCGAGCTTGACCACGGCTCACCGTCGGCGAGAAATGCGATCACCGCCGCATGCCGGTCTTCGATGGGCGGCGCCAGCACGACGACCTCGCACGGGCGGCGCGGCGCCAGCGCGAACCCATGTGTGGTCGCGCTCACATTCGCGAGCGACCTGAGCTTGGCGCGAAGCCGCCCAATCTCCACTCGCAAGCGTGCGCGATGCGATTCGTCGGCATGCCTTGCACGGAACGCCCGCTGAACGAGCGCCTCTCTCGACAGGTCTGCGGGCCACGCTTCGCCGAGCGCACGTACAAGCGCGAACAACACTGGACGCCTTGCCAGGGAAACCACCGTCTCTCCGCTGCGCACCACAAGACGGCACGCGTCCACGACGAGCGTTCCAGATCCTATCACCGCTTCCACCTTCTCAAGCAGGAGGAGTTGCTCCTCGTTGCGCGCGATCAGGCGCGCTGCGGGCGTGTTCAGGACGAGGGCTGCGCTTTCCACCTCCGCAATCAGTGCGGCGTTATTTGCCTGGCGGGCGGCGCATTCGGCGCGAGCGAGCGCAGCGCGCGCCACTTTGGCCCGAACGCGCCGCATTGCGATCCCCGCAACGACCAATTCGTAGGCGGCCCTCGACGCGGGTGGGAACGGCGCCGGATCGAGCCGCGCGAGCGCCCGCTCGGCCTCGTCGAGACGCCCGATCAGGAGAAGGCGCCGGACCTGGAGATGCCGCGCATGCGCGGCGTTGACCCAGTCGCCGTGCTTTTCGAGCTTCGCCCGCGCGGCGTCCAGCGCCTGCGGCGGCCAGCTCAGATCGCGCGACACCAGCGCGATCTCGGCCTCGGCGACGATACACCGCGCGCGGGCCACGGCCTCTCCGGGACCGAAGGCGCGTGCCGCACTTTGCAGGAGTGCCTTCGCTCGCACGAAATCGCCGAGTTGCGCCATCGCGATACCGCGAAGCGCCAGGGCAGGCGCGTCATCACGCAGGCCGACCCGCTTCAATACGCCGAGGAGGTCACCCGCGGCGAGAGCCCGCGCCGCAGCGGTGATCAGCGAGTCCATCGAAATCCCGTCACATTTGTCACTCCCGCCGCTTCGACGGCCGGCGCTAAGCGTCTCTCGCGACCGACAAGCACCGATGGCATCGAGGCGCAAATGGATAGCCCAAGCAAGGAGCCAAAGCGATGACAGCGCACACCAGCACTAGCGGGACTTCCCAGACGAACACCGAAAACCATCGCGTCGTGTCCAGGGCCGAGTGGGTTGCCGAGCGCAAGAGGCTGCTGGCGCGCGAAAAGGAGCTGACGCACCTGCGCGACCAGATCGCCCGCGAGCGCCGCGCTCTGGCGCGGGTGCGGATCGACAAGAACTACGTTTTCGACGCGCCCGAGGGCCGGTGCACGCTCGCCGCATTGTTCGAAGATCGCCGGCAACTGCTGGTGCAGCACTTCATGTTCGCCCCGGGATGGGAGCAAGGTTGCCCAAGTTGCTCCTTCATGGCTGATCACACCGACGGCATGAACGTTCACCTGGCGCATCGCGACGTCACCCTGGTGGCCGTATCGCGTGCGCCGCTTGCCGACATCGAGCGCTTTCGCAAACGCATGGGCTGGCAGTTCAAGTGGGTGTCTTCGCACGGCAGCGACTTCAACTACGACTTCGGCGTCAGCTTCACGCCGGAAGAAGTGGCCAAAGGTGCGCTCTGCTACAACTACGGCAGCTGGCCATTCGCCTACGAGGAATGGCCTGGCATCAGCGTGTTCTTCAAGGACGATGCCAACGAGGTCTTCCACACGTACTCGACTTATGGACGCGGCGTGGAGGTGATGATGGGCACCTATAACATGCTCGACCTCATGCCCGAGGGCCGCCAGGAGAAAGACGTGGAGTACAAAATGGAGTGGGTGCGCCACCACGACCGCTATCACCCGGGGCCGGTTGCGCCGGCCGCGCCGGCGGCTGGCACAGTCGAGCGGCTGTTCGATGCCCTGAAGAATTAGTGGCGCGATTGACGCTTTGCCGGCCAAGGAAAATTGACGTGCACGAGGCCGGCGGTGGCGGCGCAATCCGTTCTGAAAGCGGGCATTCAGCCGCCCTCCACGCAGCCGACCGGCTATGCCTGCGCCGGCTTTCGCAATCACCGCGTTGCTCACGGGCGTTCTCGGCGGCGGCCAGTCCGATCTCGGAATCACCCCGATCGCATTGCTGATGAGCGCCCTCATTTGCCGCCTTGGCTGAGGCTGATCGCTAGCCGATGGAATGGCGCCCGCCGGCGTGATCGGGCCCCGTTCGGAGTTCCAGCCCGGCACTGGCGGCGCCGGGTTGCATCCGAGCCAGCGCGGTCCTGGCCTGTCAGGCGCAAGTTGGCTTTCCGCGAACCGCAAGGGTTTGGTGCGACTCAGCGATTTGCAGGGGCGGGCGACGTGCTGGCCTACAAGGGGAGTCCTGACAGCGCTTGAAGCGCGTTCGGAAACTTCCGTGTGCATCAGAGAATCACAAGCAGGCCTGTCGCCGCGCTTGTCGAGCTTGATGACAACAAGGGCGGGGAAAGAAGAACGCGTTAGACGGATTTATATTACGCTGTGAGTGGTTGCTCGTGACGAGGCGTGAAAATACCGAGCTGCTGTTGCCGGCCGACCTACGGCGATGGCCGCGCGCCGGTGCTGGGGCGCACCGCAGCTACGTCGGTGGCGGTTTAGCGTTTCGTGGTGACCCAGGCCAGGAAGGCTCCGGTGGCGTCCGCTCCGATAGCAATCCGCCCGAAATTTGCGACGTCGAAGGGCGGCCGGACGATCCTGCCGCCATGGTGCGCCACCTCGGCAACGCATCGATCGACGTCGTCGACTGCGAGATGCTCAGCCAGTGCGGCGGCTCACTATCAGGAACGGTTCCGCGCATGTCGAGGATGCCGGCGGCCGGCTTGCCCGCCGCCTTGGCGATCCAGGAGGTGCGGTTCACGTGCGGCATCGGCCCACCCTCGAACGTCCAGCCGACGGTCGCTGCATAGAACGCCTTGGCCGCCTCGACATCACGCGTATAGAGGTCATTCCAGGCGAAACTTTCGTACGTCACAGCTTTCTCCGTCGTTGCGGTTGACCGGCGTCGCCCGCGAACCATCTGAAGCTCACCTCGGCGGCGCCCACCCAGAGGACGAGCGGGACCTCGCAACGCCGACAAATGACCGGAAAGTTAGGGAGTAACCTGCGGTGAGGCTCAAGCGGCTCGCGCGTATGACGCGAAGCCTTCCCGGGCCGGGTCGGCAGAGCGGAGTCCAGCGCCGAGCCGCTTACACCGCAACCTCTCGGTTCATCCGGCTCTGCCATCGACGAAGGCTGGCGCTTTTGCGTTCCGGCATGTCCGCAACGTTGCATCAACGCTCAACAACTCTACGAGAATTTGGACCTAAGCGCCCCGCTCCATCGCCAGCTCTGCCTGCAAACTCTCGAGATCGCGAAAGATCGAGGCGACGGCGAGCACACGCCCGTTGCGCCCGTAGCGCAACAGGCAGTCCTTTGCCGCGATGTCGCCGTCGATTGTCAACGTATCCCACGACTCGGCGTGGCCGACATAGTTGATCGGCACGTCATAATGCTGGCTCCAGAAGAACGGTAGGACCGCGAACTTCTGCCGATATCCGAGTATGTTGAGCGCCGCGACCTGGCCCTGCCGCTCGGCGACGACCCAATGCTCGACCCGAATTTTTGTGCCCGTGTGCGGATCGGGCCAGCGCGCGATATCGCCGGCCGCAAAGATACCCGGCGCGCTGGTTTCAAGATAGTCGTCGACAACGACGCCACGGTCGAGCGCCAGGCCCGCGTTCTCGGCGAGTGCAATACGCGGGCGCACGCCGACGCCGGCAACCACCAGGTCAGCATCGAGCGTGCCGCCGCCGCTTAGGGCGACCCGTTTGTCATTGATGTCCGTCGCCGTTTGCCCAAGGTGGAAGACCACGCCATGCTGTTCATGCAGAGCGCGCACGAAATCGCCCATCTGCGGGCCGAGGACGCGCTCCATCGGTCGCTGCTCCGGCGCCACCACGTGCACTTCGATATCGCGCGCGCGCAGCGCAGCCGCCACTTCGAGCCCGATGAAGCTTGCTCCCAGCACGACGGCCCGCCGCGTCGCCGCGGCCCGTTCGATGATCGCGCGGCAGTCGGCGAGCGACCGCAACATGCGCACATGGGGCAGCTCCGCGCCGGGGACCGGCACCCGAACGGGCTCGGCACCGGTCGCGAGCAGCAGCCGGTCGTATGCGACTCTCGTGCCATCTTCGAGCACGACTTCGCGCGCGCGCACGTCGATGCCGGTGACGTTCGTGCCTAGCCGCAGGTCGACGCCATTTTCGGAATAGAAGCTGTCGGGCCGTAGCGGCACCCACTCCTGCGGTGCTTTTCCGGCGAGGTAATCCTTCGAGAGATTGGGCCGATCGACGGGCGGCACGTCCTCGCTGCTTACCATGACGAGGTCTCCCTCGTATCGCTCGCGACGCAGTTTCTCGGCCGCCGCGAAGCCCGCCGCTCCACCGCCGACGATGACGATTTTGGACGGCGCTGCCGCAGCCGCCGCGGTTGCAGTTCGCAGCGGCTCCAACGGCTCCTTTTTGCGCTGCACGAAGATCATGTCCGCGCGCCGCTCGACTTTCCAGCATACCAACGGACTGAATGCCGGAGCGTGTAGAGCTTCTCCGGTGCTGAGGCTGAAACAGGCGTGATGCCAGGGACACCGCACGGTGTCTGCGACGACCAGCCCCTCCGCGAGCGGACCGCCGTAATGGGTACAGGTGGCGCCGATCGCGAAGAAATCCCCGCCGCGTCGCAGGAGAAGCACAGCTTCTTCGCCGACGTGCCCCGCCACCATGCGCCCATCGGAAAGGTCATCGGCCGGAACGCCCTGCGCGAGGTCGGGGCCGGCCGGGCTGGTTTGCGCCGTTCCCATCTAGATCCCGGCGCGGGCACTGCTGGTGGAAACCGGCAGAGGAAGCACCGTCCGCTTTTGAATGTTGCAGCTTAGCATGCGATTCACTTTCTTGCGTTCGAGCTCAGATTGCTGTCAGCCGTTGAAGCCGAGCGGGCTGTTTTGAAATTGAAGTTGCCGGTGGCGGCCGATCGGCCGCCCGGTCACCTGAAGCCGCTGACAGTAACAAACCGCGTTCCTCCTTTTGGCACTCCCGGATAGTCCGCGCCTGCTGCGAAACGGCGGGCTCCGCCGTTGCCCTGAGGCGCAACGCAAGCGGGGTTGCCGCAAGGCTTGCCTCCGGAGCCGTCGCCGGAAGGCGACGGTAGTCCACGATGATCTCCAACGCACGACACCAGGCAGGACCACCTAGTGGGGAGTGCAGGTGGCGATCGCTTAGATAGATGACGGATAGGCAAAAAAGTTCCCGTGGCGAGACCCGAAACGGGAACTTTTGTTCGACATCCAATGAGCGCCCTCGCGCAGCGTGCGTAGCAGAGGAATTTCAGTTGAGGACATCCGCGATATTCTGGCAAATCCGGATAATCGCATCAGGCCGTTGTCAAGCAGGCTCTGACCGGACGGGGAGCCCGCCGAAATCGGGAGGTGGAATGCGTCGCCGGGAGGCCCCCTCATACGCCGACGCGATCTTAAGCAGGATATCCTCCTTGCCCGGCTCAGCGCGCATGACAAGCGAGAATGGCAGTCCGGGCTCGGGGACGGTGGTGGGGGCATGTGAGGGTCTTGAAGTATAGCGTGTGGCGTCGGCGTTGAGCGCAAATACAGGATCGTAGACCGTCGTCACATACCCTGCGGGGATCAGCACTTCCGTAAGGCCGGCATTTGGTCCGCTGAGCGACTCCGGGGTGAGATTGCTCGCAATATCATATTGGTGAGGATGGCCGATCAGACCGGGGGGCCATGGGGTATGCAGGCGGACCAGCGCGTCAAGCTTGTTCTCCAAAATCACCATCATGTCTGCACGGCGCAGCAACTCGCCTAGCATAATGCGTTCGTCCACGCCCTGGCGGCCGCCCAACGGATTGCGAGGATCGGCAACTTGTTCCCAGTTCCTGAAGGCTGCCCGCTGATCATCGCCCCAAAACTTCGAGCGGGCATTGAGTGAAGCGAAAGTGGTGAGCGTCTCTGTGAAGCCGCGCTCCTTCCAGTCGGCGCAGCGCCGGCTCAAATACTGGTGAACTTGGAAGCGGAACCCCATCGCCATCTGCTGCTGCTGGACGGTGGCAAGGTCGAGTTTCCTGGGCGGGGAAATTCGGCCTTCCGCCAGTTCGAGCAGATAATCGATGGGTTTCATGTTTCACGAGCCAAACACCACTCCCGGCGCGAATTCGGTGGGAGCGATGGCAGCCGCGAACTCCTCGAACAGCGGCTTGCCGTCGCTGTCGAGACGGAACAGCAGGTCGGGCATGAACACCGGCACCAGCCGGGCGAGCGCGCGGCGGAAATCCGTTTTCATTGTTTCGAGATCGGGATCGGGCGTCCACCAAGGATCGGTCGATTCGACCAGAGTTGCTCCCAGATGAGAGGCAAGAACGGATTTTATTTCCCGTCCTGCCGCGGTGGTGATCGGCACTTCGGCCAGCGAACCCGGCGGCACGATCATCGACTCGCGGATCACGCCAAGCCGCATGCCCCGCAGTTCGCCGGCTAAGCCTTTTCCAGTCGCATGACTCGCATAGGACGTGCTCAACACCGAGGAGCGTGGCACGGTGGTGAAGATATCGCCGGGATCGTAGTAGCCCTCGACGGGATCCTTCAGCGCATCAAGCACCTTCGCGCAGTCGGCGATGGTGCGGCAGTGAATTCCTGTCCGATCGCAATAGATGTCGGCACCGAGCGCACCGCCACCGAACCCGATCATCGATTTGTGCGGCAGGATGAGCGCGATCGCATTGTGGTTGGAAGGTCCGCGACAGGAGGCCCGGGTCTCCTCGCCCAGGCTCGCCATCACGAGATTGGTGCTGACCGAGACGGCTGAACCCGAGCTCGATCCCAGCGAGGCGGCGCGCCGCGTATCATAGGGGTTCGCCGGATTGCCGGCCCACGTGCTGCGCTGATAGCCCAGGACCGACGGCAGGGCCTTGTCCGGCTCATGCGGGCCGCCGGGATCGCCGGCGCGACCGTTATACTCCGTATTGACGGCCTTGGCGAAGATGATCGCGCCCTTGTTGCGGAGCTGACCGACCAGCTGATGGTCGCGCGCCGGAAAATCGATGTCGTAGGCGGCATCGCCGCCGGCTGTGGAACGCATGTCCCTTGTGTCGAAGGGGTCCTTGACCGAGAAGACGACGCCATACATCGGCATCTTTTCGAGATCCGGCTTGCGCCCATAGGCGGCGTCGAGCTCGGCAGCACGCTCGAGTGCGTCGGGCAGGTGCCGGAAATACTCACAGACTGGCGGTGCGCCGGCAGGAAGCGGGCCCAGTGACGGATGGCGGTCGAAATCGCCGCGGCAGGTCACCGACCGCTCGCCACGGATGTTGATCGTGGCAAGCGCGTTGACCTGGCCGGCCTTGGGGATACCAACGATCATGCCGAACTGCTGGTGCACGCTCGGATCGGAGGCGGTCGCTTCCATGCGGCCGTATTCCAACGGCGGCCCCTTGTATTTATCGAGATCGGGCAGAATTTCGGATGCCTTGACCGAATGGGTCGGGAACGAGAGCCTGGTTCCGCCCCGGACTGCGCCGGCTACGGGAAGAACGGCCCCGCCGTCCTCGGTCACGAGCATGCTTGCGACCCCATTGAATGCCCGCACGCGATCGAGGTAATGCCGGACCACGGCGACGCAATTCGTTCGTCCTAACACTATGGCGCGGTGGAGTTCATCAATCGTTGCCTCCTCGAGGCAGAATCCCTGATCCGGCACGGCACCGCCTTTTTTCATCCGGTCCCTCTTTCCAATCGTGTCGCTGTTTTCATTCGCGCGCGTCTCAACGCGGTTCGCCTGGCAGCAGCGTTCTCGGGGTTGCCGGCGGATCCCTACGTCCACATCCGCCGCATATGCGCTCGCACGTCCAGCGGTTTGCGCGCCGGAGCGCTCTTTACGTCTCGGGCGACCGAGGGCGGCCAGGTGCGATTCTCGAAGTAGGTGGTGATCGCATCGGGAATGAAGCGTGTAGGCCGGGCGTAAACGTGGCGGTCGCCGAGGCTGCGCTGGTCATGGGTGAAGAAGCGCTGCGGCTGCATGAGATGAAGCTGATCCCTGGCACGGGTCATGGCGACATACAATAACCGCCGCTCTTCTTCGATCTGCGGCGTTGATCCCGCTGCCAGATCGGACGGGATGCAGCCATCGACCGTATTGAGGACGAATACCACGGTCCATTCCTGGCCTTTGGCGGAATGGATGGTGGAAAGGATCAGATAGTCCTCATCGAGCAGTGGATCGCGGGCCTCGCCGCTGGTGGCATCGGGAGGATCGAGCGTCAATTCCGTCAGGAAGGACTCGCGGGTCGGAGAGCCGGCCGCGATCTGCAGAAGCTGGGCGAGATCAGTCATCCGCAGGGCCGCATCTTCATACCGACGCTCCATATGCGGCGCATACCAGCGGCAGACGAGATCGAGCTCGGCGGGCCAGCAAGTGGCATTGAGATGCAGCAGACGAATGGTGGCAATGAAATCCCCCCACCGCTCCGCGGCAGCCACCGCAGGCCGGTAGGCCTCGAGAGCTTCCAGCGGATCGGCAGCTGCCGTCACGGCATCCAGCAGCTTTGCGGCCGAGCCGGGACCGAAGCCGGGAAGCAGTTGGACGGTGCGGAAACCGGCCACCCGGTCGCGCATGTTCTGGGCCCAGCGCAGGGTCGCCAACACGTCCTTGATGTGCGCGGCTTCGAGAAATCTGAGACCGCCGAATTTCACAAAGGGGATGTTGCGGCGCGTCAGCTCGATTTCTAGTGTGGCGCTGTGATGGGAGGCGCGGAACAGG
Organism: Xanthobacteraceae bacterium; assembly: GCA_030037185.1. The sequence continues at coordinate 11,280 of JASHRR010001340.1, forward strand.
ACAGCCTGCGATTTGAGCCGGATGCCAGTTTCACGGTTGGCGAGAATCGTTTCGACCACATAGCCGGCCTGCCGGACGTCGTCGGCAACATGCACCAGGCAAGGACGCTCTGCTGACGGACGCTCGGACCACAGGTTCTTGGTAAAGCGTTCCGAGGCGAAATCGATCACCGCATTTGCGGCGGCGAGGATCGGCTGCGTCGAGCGATAGTTCCTTTCAAGCGTGATCACCTCGGCCTTCGGACTGAACTGTGCGGGGAAATCGAGGATATTACGCACCGTTGCGGCCCGGAAGGAATAGATCGACTGCGCGTCGTCGCCCACGACGGTCAGCCCCATGCCATCAGGCTTCAGCGCAAGAAGGATCGATGCCTGAAGCCGGTTGGTATCTTGATATTCATCGACCAGGACGTGGTCGAAGCGCGCCGACAGATCTTCGGCCAGGCTGGCTTCGCTCATCATCCGGGCCCAGTAGAGCAGCAGATCGTCATAGTCGAGCACGTTCTGCTTTTGCTTGGCCTCCACGTAGGCGGCGAACAGACGGCGCAATTCCACCTGCCATTCCGCGCACCATGGAAACACACTCGCCAGGACTTCGCCAAGCGGAGCCTCGGCGTTAACTACGCGCGAATAGATGGCAAGGCAGGTTCCTTTCATGGGAAACCGCTTCTGTGTGTGTGAGAAGCCAAGATCATGGCGCACGAGGTTGATCAGGTCGGCGGAATCCTCGCGGTCGTGGATGCTAAAGGCAGGATCAAGTCCGATGTCCGTTGCATATTCGCGCAGCAACCGCGCCCCGATGGCGTGGAAGGTCCCCGACCAGTTCAAGGCGTCGACCGTCAGCGGCCCTTGGTCCGCAAGGACCTGCCTCGCGATGCGCTGGACCCTTCGGCTCATCTCGGCTGCCGCGCGCCGCGAGAATGTCAGCAGCATGATACGGCGCGGATCGGCGCCCTTCACGATCAGATGGGCGACGCGATGGGCGAGCGTATTGGTCTTGCCCGAGCCTGCTCCGGCAATGATGAGGAGCGGCGACGGGTTCTCGCCGCCATGCTCGACAGCGCGACGTTGTTCAGGGTTCAGCGCGGCTAGGTAGAGTGGGGTCATCGAGATGGGGTCGAATCAGGAACCCCACTAGCAAGCATGGCTTGCCTGCGTCGTAAATAGGGTCGGCCACCTGAGATTGGCGGTAGGAAGGCGCCAACGGCCCTTCGACCGACTTCGTTATCAGCGGGGACCTCCCGCTTCCCGCAGTGACGCGGGTGGAGAGCAGATTCCGCGGCCGCATCGTGCTGGTCATGACGCAATCACCACCGCCGGGGATTCGCCGCCCTCTTCCTGTGGACGGACGCCGCCTAGGCCGACCGCCCGGCGCCCGCAATGCCCGGCCCGCCGGGTGGCTGCAGCGACTGGTCGAACACTTAGCCGGCGACATGGGTGCGAAGTCCGCGCGAATCGTGAAGAAATGGCAACGATGCGCAACCATCCCCCGGCGCGTGAGGCGATCCCGCTTTTCGCAGCACGGCATCAGCGGTTCATGCCAGTTTTGCTACTGCGATGAGCCCGTGACGGCCTCATCGCACCCACCTTGCGGTGCGCCTGCCCTCGCCGACGGGCGTTTGAGCTAGACCCCTTTTATCCCGGGTCTTTAAGTCTTGCCTTCCAGAGCCCGCAGTTGAGGAAGTCCCCCCGGTGGGTCCCTTTAACCGTGTGTGCAACCTAGCTTGCGGCCGGTCGTCAAAAACCTGGTAACCCCAACGCTTAACGAGGCCGGGGCGAAATAGGGGCAGCAAGCCCACAGCGCCTTTAGGCGGCAGAGGGTTGCTCGCGACAAACCAGGCAGCACCCCCCATATGTCCTGCCACACGGTCGCAATCCGCTCTAAATGCGAGAGGTCCACGATGAGGACAGTCATCTACGGCGCTTTGGCGGCGCTCATGCTCACGACCGCGCATGCCGCGGTCCAGGAGGACGTACATAGCGCGCATTTCATGCTTCCCTATTGCAAGCTCAGCTCCAGGCAGACGATGGCCAGCCCCAAGAATGCTCTGATTTACGGCCAATGTTTCGGAATGACCTCCGGCATCGTCATGATGATCGAATTGCTACGCCACGCGCAGGCTAGCGGACAGGCTCAACTTGCGCCGATCCTGTGTGCGGACATCCCGGGCGATACCACCATCGAACACCTTGTTGATGTCGTCGTGAAGTACGGCGAGGCCCATCCGGACCAGACGCACGAAAGATTCGAGGTCCTGGCGTTCGCCGCGCTACACGACGCCTGGCCCTGCAAGCGATGAGCGCCGGCGACAGCCCTATGAGCGCTGCCAGTGAGGCGACGTCCTCCATCATCGTCAACGGAGCGCGGATCGAGCTGATCGACCGCGGATACGGCCGGCCGATCCTCTTTCTGCACCCTCATATCGGTGTCGATCCGGCGGCGCCGGTGCTCGCAATGCTGGCCCAAGGCAGACGGCTGATTGCTCCATCCCATCCGGGCTTCGGCCACTCCGAGCGGCCGGCCGGGATCACGACGGTCGATGACCTCGCCTACCTCTATCTCGACATGATGGACGCACTCGACCTGCGCGATAGCGTAGTGGTCGGCATTTCGCTCGGCGCATGGATTGCGGCGGCGATCGCGGTGAAATCGACCGCCCGGATGGCTCGGCTTGTGCTTGGCAACCCGGTTGGCATCAAGGTCAGTGATCGCGAGACCCGCGACATTCTCGACATCTTCGCCATGCTGGAAGGCGAATTTCTGGAGAAGGCCTTTGCCGATCCGGCCGCCGGCCGACGCGATTATAGTGCCATAACAGACGACGAGCTCACGGTCGCCGCCCGCAACCGCGAAGCCGCCGCGCTGTACGCGTGGTCCCCGTATATGCATGACCCCAAGCTCAAGGGCAGGCTGCACCGCATCCGGATTCCAACGCTCGTGCTGTGGGGAACCGCCGACCGCCTCATCGACCAAGCCTATGGCAGGGCGTTTGCGGCTGCAGTGCCGGACGCAAAATTCGTGACAATCGCGGACGCCGGCCATTTCCCGCACATCGAGCAGCCGCAGACTTTTGCCGCGCTCGTACTGGCGTTTTCCGATTGCCTGACGGCGGGCATCCGATGACGCTCGGCAGTCACCGGGTCATCGCCTCCAATTCCGCGAAGCGCTTGTACTCGGCCGCGCCGCACAGCTCTTTTAAGATGGTCGTCGGGTTCGGCTCATTCCCCGACCCGAACAGATCTTTTAAGATGCTGGTCTGGTTCGACCCGAGCTGTGTGGACTCATCGATAAACTGGTCGAAGCGGCCGCCGGCGAAAACCGCCAGCACGTCCCGGCTCCCGACATAGCGCCCGTCGCTGTTTCGCGCATCGAAGCGTACGCATGCCGCGTAGCGGTTCTGCCGGCCGACCGGCTGGAGGGATGGCTCCGAAAGATAGGCATTGCGGATATGGGTCGGATCGCGCAGATAGCTGTGCAGACCAGCCAGGATATCGGCGCGGTAATTGTCCGGGTAGACATTGATGCGCGCCTCACGCTCCTCGCGCAGTTCGCGCGAACGTCCGGAGACACAACCCGTGAGCGTCGCCGCAAGGCAGAGGGCCAGCAGGACGCGGAGCGGCCGGCACCGGACTCGAATCATTGTACTCCCCCACCCTTATTGCTGTGTTGCCGCCATCCCACACGGCGCTGCTCTTTACAAAGCGCTTTATAGCATCCGCCTTTGACCGCGCTATCGTGAATGGCAATTCGCCGCGAAGGATGTTAGGTGCTGCCTATGCTGAGGAAACTCCAGGTCTGGCGTGACCGCCGTGGAAACCTGTCCCCCCTGCGGGTGGCAGCGCTGGCCTACCTGCTGATGCCGGTGGGCATCGCGCTTTGGAATGCCGACGCCATCGTGCACGGCGCGCGACCTCTCAACGACGTCATCCACCGGGCCGGCTTCTGGATGCTGATGTTCATCCTGACGACGCTCGCGATTACGCCGCTGCGCCGCATCACCCGCCTCAGCCAGCTCATTGATGTGCGCCGTATGCTGGGGGTCGGGGCCTTTGCGTACGGGGTTGCGCACATTTCACTCTACACAGCCGACCAGGTGTTCGATCTCGTCAAGGTGGCGAGCGAAATTGTGCAGCGGGTCTATCTCACCATCGGCTTCACGGCCCTCGTTGGCCTTGCGACGCTCGCCGCGACTTCTACCGACGCCATGGTGCGCCGACTGGGTGCCCTGCGCTGGCAGCGGCTGCACTATGTGGTCTATGGCATCGGGGTTCTGGCTCTCATCCACTACTTCCAGCAGACCAAGGCCGATGTCAGCGTACCGACGTTCACGGCGGGGGTGTTCGCCTGGCTGATGGGCTATCGCATCGTCGTCAGGCTGCGCAGGGTACGCGGCGAATTGTCGACGCCGGCGCTGGTCGGATTGAGCTTCGCGGTCGCCGGCCTGACGTTCCTCGCGGAGGCGATCGGCATCGCCATCGTCTTCAATGCGCCGCCGCTGCTCGTGCTGCAGGCCAATCTGGATTTCGATGTGCCTCTCGACATGATCCGGCCGGGCTGGCTCGTGCTGGCGGCGGGCCTCGCAGTGGCAGCGCTCAATTTCGTGTGCGCGCGCGTAGTTAAGCCGCGGCGGCCCGGCGTGACCCGCGGCAAGGATCGTGCCGGCGAGCCCGCGCGCGACGGCGCGCTGGCGTCGGCGAATTAGGCTGCGATCACGGCAGGTTGGAACCGTCACGCGGATTGAGCAAAGCAAAATGCGAGCCGCACGCCGGCGCAGCGCCACCGTTGCTTGCTGGCGCACAACCCGGGGCCGCACGGTAGCCCGCCGCCATATGCTTTCATGAAATCGCAATGTGCCTTAGTTTGGCGCCAGATTTTACCGCCTCCCCGTGCGGATGGCTCCGTGTGATCGGCACGCGAGCTTCGGCCGGGGCCTGGCGGATCAAAAGGGGCAGGAGAAGAAGCGCATGCAGTTTGGGGATTTACGTGGCTGGATTGCGCACCTGAGGCGGCAGGACGAGCTTCATGAGGTCAGTGCCGAGGTCGATTGGGACTGCGAGCTCGGCACCATCACGCGGCGCGCCTTCGGCAACGGCAACGGACCAGCTTTGCTGTTCAGCAACATCAAGGACTACCAGCACAACGCGCGCTGCACCCAGCTGTTCACTGGCGGCCTGTCGAACTATTCGCGTGTCGCCCTGATGTTCGGCCTGCCCAAGAACGCCTCGATCACCGAGCTCGTGAGAGCTGCCCGCAAGGCGTACTCGGGCCGCGTCCCGCCGGTTCGTGTCGCCACCGGCCCGGTGAAGGAAAACATCATTACTGGCGACGACATCAATCTGTTCGAATTCCCGGTGCCGCGATGGCATCGCCGAGACGGCGGGCGCTATATCAACACGATGCAAGGCACGGTGACGCGCGATCCGATCACCGGCCGCATGAATGTCGGCATCTATCGCGGCATGATCGGCCAAAAGAACACCATTCCGGTGCTGCTCTGGCGGCCGCAGAACTGGGGCCAGGATTTTGCCAAGTATACCGGCAAGGGCGAGGAAATGCCGGTTGCGTTCATCTACGGATGGGAGCCATGCCTGCCGTTCTGCGCCTCCTCGCCGGTGCCGCCGGATGTCTCCGAGTACGACGTCATGGGCGCCCTGCGCGGGGCCCCGGTCGAGCTCGTCGACTGCGCGACGGTTCCGCTCCAGGTGCCGGCCTCGGCCGAGATCGTGATCGAGGGATGGATTTCGCCCGATCCGGCGACCTTCGAGATGGAGGGACCGTTCGGCGAGTACACCGGCTATTTCGGCGGCGATCGCAGCCTCAAGCACAAGGTGCGGGTGACCGCCATCACCCATCGCGACCAGCCGATCCTGCGCGGCACGCTCGAGGGCACGCTGCCGAAGATGCTCAACGAGAACAGCATCATGAGCTCGGTGCAGCGCGCAGCGCTGGCCTGGAACATTCTCGAACGCTCCGGCGTACCCGGGGTGACCGACGTGCACTGCCCGCCGGCCAACAACGGCACCACCCTGATGATCCAACTCAAGCAGACCTACCGCGGCCAGGCCAAGCAGGCGGCCGCTGCGATCTGGGGTTCGAACGCCGCGCACCTGCGCTACAAGCACATCTGGGTCGTCAATGACGATATCGACATCCATGACTACGGTGCACTGGACTGGGCGTTCGCGTACCGCGTTAACGCGGCGGAAGACGATATCGTTTTCTTTCCCGCTACCTTCGGTTCGGCGCTCGATCCCTCGACGCGTCTGAAATTCCGCGACACCAACGTCTACGGCACCGGTAAATGGTCGCGCGTATTGATCGACGCCACCATCAACCTCGATTTCGAGCCCGAGGTGAACTACGACGGCGACCGCTACCCGCCGATGGTCCGGCCCGATGAGCGTGACTGGGAGCAGGTCGACCGCCGGTGGCGCGAATACGGCTTCAAGCACGATTGACGGCGATGCTGGAACGTGTCCCCACCTCCTACGACGACCGCATCTACGGGCCGGACTGGCGGGCGTGGATCGATCCGCAGGTGGCGGACGAAATCGCGCCGAGCGCCCTGCTGCTCGATCGCCACCTCGGCACGCCGGTCGAGCACAAGGCCGCGCTCATTGTCGACGGCGCGCCGATCAGCTACGGCGCGCTGGCGCGGCTCGTCGCTGCGGTGTCGGCCGGGCTCGCGGCCCGGGGCGTTGCGCCCGAAGACCGCATCCTCATGTTCGGCACCGACAGCCTCGATTATGTGGCGATGTGGCTCGGCGCCGTGCGCGCGGGGGCTGTCCCGGCAGTCGTGTCCGACCTCTATAAGGCGCGCGAGCTCCTTTACTTTCTCCGCGATACTGCCGCTCGCCTCTGCTTCATCGATGCGGAGCAGTTCAACAAGGTCGCAGAGATTGCCGACGAGCTGCCGCCCTCGCTGCACACCATCATCGTCGCTGGCGAACGACCTCCTGCCCCGGCGGCGCCGGCGTCTTGCCCGCCCGATTGGCACGAGCGGACAGATGCAGGCGGGCCGCCCGCCCTTGCGGGAAACAGCAGACAGGCGGCCAAGCTCGGGGGCCGCAAGGTGCTGCCGTTCGCCGCCGTTTGTGACGGACATGCGCGCCTCACCCCGCCCTGCCTGCGGCACCGCAACGACATCACCTACATGTTCTTTTCCGGCGGCACCACCGGCACCGCCAAAGGTATCACCCACCTCGCCCATGACTTCGGGCTCGTTCCCGAGCGCCACGGCCGTTTCTGGCAATACCGCCAAACCGACGTCGTGTTTGCCACCTCAAAAAAATACTTCACGCACGGACTGTGGCCGGGGCTTCTGATCCCGCTCTATTGGGGCGCGACGGCGGTATTGATGCGCCGTCCGCCGCTTCCCGAGCTGGTGCTGCGCACGATGGCGGCTGCCAAGGTGACCAAGCTCATCACCGTGCCGACGGTGCTGAAGAATATACTCGAGCACGTCAGGCAATCTGGCACGAGACCGGATTTTCCGGCGCTCGATTTCGTCGCCAGCGCCTCGGAGAAAATTCCGCCGGAAATCTTTGCTCGCTTTCACGAGCAGTTTGGCGTCGAGCTGTTCGACTCCATCGGCAGCTCGGAGATCACCTACGAGTGGATCGCCAACCGCCAGAAGGAATTCAAGCGCGGCAGCCTCGGCAAGCCGGTGTTCGGCTATGAGGTCCGCCTGATGTCGCCCGACCATGGTGATGTGACAGAGCCTAACGTGCCCGGCGAAGCCTGGATCAAAAGCAAGACCGCGTGTTTCTTCTATTGGC
>JASHRR010001341.1 GCA_030037185.1 Xanthobacteraceae bacterium
TTCAGAACGGCGACCCCCGCGCCGAGTATGAGTCGATCTTCGGGCGGCTTCTCAAACTGCCCGAAGCAACGCTCGTTTATCCGGCCCATGATTACAAAGGCGACTCCGTCTCGACCATCGGCGAGGAGAAGGCGTTCAACCCGCGCCTTCAGGTGAAGTCGGTGGAGGACTTTGTCGCCCTGATGAACAACCTGAAGCTCCCCAATCCGAAGATGATGGACGTGGCCGTGCCTGCCAACATGAAAATCGGCCTGGCGCAGGACGAGATCGCGCGACGCGGCTGGGCCGTCAAGGCGCATGAGGCGCAGCGCATGATCGGCCTCTGCGATGTGGCGCTCATCGATCTGCGCGAACGCAGCGAGCGCGAGCGTCATGGCGAAATTGCGGGATCGATGCACCTGCCCTACCCCTCATTGCAGGAGAATATCGGCTGCGGCGGCATCCTTCATGAGCTCGCCAAATCAACCGGCAAGCGGCTCCTGTTCTACTGCGCCTATGGCGAGCGCTCCGCGATGGCGGTGCAGGCTGCCCAGGAAGCCGGCCTCACGGCGGCCTGCCACCTCGACGGCGGCCTGGATGCCTGGAAGAAGGCTGGCGGACCGACCCGCTGAGGTCGGAGCAGCCACCCGGGCAGGGCCGCCTCCCTGGCTGGCAGCAGGTTGGCACCGACATCGCAGAGCCCGATCAGGCGGCTTCTGTGACCCCGCGTGTTTTAAGCATGCAGGCAGCGTAATCGAGGTGGCCGGCACCACTGCGGCCACCCGCCGAGACTGCCCCCCGCGGCATGATCAGCGAAACGTAATCGGCCGAACACAAGGCCAATCGGTTGAAGTTCATCCGCCGTCGGCCCGGTGGCTTCTCGCGCCCGACCGCCCGGGGGCCCCCCTGGAAATCTGCCGTGATGGCCCGGATCGGTTGCGGCGAATTGTGGTTGGTATAAACGAGCCGTGGGGGCGGCTTCGGCTCGATTCGCGGCGACGCAAATGATGCTACGTGACCTTTTGGGCGGCGATGCCTCTTGCGATGGGCGCTTTGGGACATTGGCAGTGACCGGAATATCAGCCGACAGCCGTACGGTGAAACCCGGTTTCCTGTTCGCCGCCGTGCGGGGCACCAAGAGCGATGGGCTGACCTTTGTGCCGCAGGCGGTCTGCCGGGGCGCGGTTGCGGTTCTTGCCGAGTGCGACCCGGCGGCCACTGCGCTGACGGGCGATGTGGCGCTCGTCAGCGTGCCCAATGTGCGACGCGCGCTGGCGCTTGCTGCGGCGCGGTTCTATCCGCGGCAGCCCGCAACCATTGCGGCCGTCACCGGCACCAGCGGCAAGACGTCGGTTGCATCGTTCACCCGCCAGATCTGGACGACGCTCGGACATGTCGCCGCCAGCATCGGCACCATCGGGGTGGTGACGCCGGCGGGCGAGGCGTACGGAGCGCTGACGACGCCGGATCCGGTCGAACTCCATCATATCGTTGACCGCATCGCCGGCGAGGGGATCACGCACTTGGCGATCGAGGCGTCATCGCACGGGCTCGATCAGCACCGCCTCGACGGCCTGCGGGTCGGCATCGCGAGTTTCACCAATATCAGCCGCGACCATCTCGACTACCACGGCACATTCGAAGCCTATCGCGAGGCCAAGTTGGTCTTGTTCCGGAACCTGGTGAAACCCCAAGGCGTTGCTGTGATCGCTACTGATCATAGCTTCGCTGCACAAGTGGCGGATGCAGCGCGGGGCCGCGGACTGCGCATCATCGAGGTCGGACGGACTGGCCGGGATATCCGGCTCACCGCGTCTGCGATTGATGGGTTTTCACAGCTTCTGACGCTCGAGTATGACGGCGTGAGATATCGAGTGCGATTGCCGCTGGTTGGTGCATTCCAGGTCGAAAACGCGCTGGTTGCGGCCGGCCAAGCGATCGCCGCCGGCGGCGAAGCCTCGAAGGTCTTCGCCGCGCTTGAGGGACTGGTCGGCGCCAAGGGACGACTTGAACTGGTCGGCCGCAAATCGGGCGCGCCGATCTTTGTTGACTACGCGCACAAGCCAGATGCGCTCGCCAAGGCACTTGAGGCATTGCGGCCCTATGTGAGCGTGAGCGGCAAGCTGGTGGCGGTGTTTGGTGCCGGCGGCGACCGTGATCCCGGCAAGCGGCCCCTGATGGGGGCGATCGCGGCCGCCAGGGCGGAGCGTGTCATCGTCACCGACGACAACCCCCGCAGCGAAAACCCAAGCGCGATCAGGGCCGCGATTCTCACTGGCGCTCCTGACGCCGACGAGATCGGTGACCGCAACGAGGCGATCCACCGCGCGGTGGCCGATCTTCGCCCCGGCGACGTGCTGCTGATTGCCGGCAAAGGCCATGAAACCGGTCAAATTATCGGACAAAAAACCGTGCCATTCAGCGATCAAGAGGCGGTGCGGAACGCACTTGGCGCAGGAAGGTTCTCATGACGGTGTCGCTGTGGACGCTCGAGGCTGTCGCGGCCGCGACGGGAGCGGAGTGTACCGGACCGCTGCCGCAGGCCATCACCGGGATTTCGATCGACAGCCGCACCGTGATGGCCGGCGAAGCCTTCTTCGCGATCAAGGGCGACATTCATGACGGCCATGATTTCGCCACCGATGCGATCAAGCAGGGCGCAGCGCTCGCGGTGGTGGCGCGCAACCGGCGCAATGAGTACGGCGATGATGCGCCGCTCTTGGTGGTCGCCGAGGTGCTGGAAGCTTTGCGCGGCGTTGCGCGCGCCGCGCGCCAGCGGTCGGCGGCAAAAATAGTGGCGGTGACAGGCTCGGTCGGGAAGACTTCAACCAAGGAGGCGCTGGCCCTTGCCCTGGCAGCAAGTGGACAAACCCACGCATCGGCGGCATCGTTCAACAATCATTGGGGTGTACCGCTGTCTCTCGCCCGGATGCCCGAGACGGCGCGCTACGGGGTATTCGAGATCGGCATGAACCACGCCGGCGAAATCACGCCGCTGGTGCACATGGTGCGTCCCCATGTGGCGATCATTACGGCGGTCGAGCCGGTGCATTTGGAGTTTTTCGCCTCGGTCGCGGAGATCGCAGATGCCAAGGCGGAAATTTTTCTGGGGCTTGAGAGCGGCGGCACCGCCGTCATCAACCGCGATAATCCCCACTTCGCACGGCTGCGGCGGCGCGCCGAACAGGCCGGCGTGCGCAACGTTGTCTCCTTCGGCGAGCACCCAGGCGCGGAGGCACGCCTGCGTAAATACGCTCTGCACCCCGACTGCTCGACCGTTGAGGCCAACATCCTGGGCCAGCCGGTCACCTACAAGAGCGGCGCGCCGGGGCGGCATCTGGTGATCAATTCGCTGGCGGTACTGACTGCGGCCAGTCTCCTCGGCGCCGATCTCGCGCGGGCGGCGATTGCATTGGCACAACAGACGCCGGCTGCCGGCCGCGGCGCGCGGATAACGCTCGAATTGCCGGGGGGGCGGGCGCTTGTGATCGACGAAAGCTACAACGCCAATCCGACCTCCATGCGCGCCGCGCTCGCGCTGCTAGGCCAGGCGCCGCTCGCGCCGAGCGGGCGGCGCATTGCGGTCCTCGGCGACATGCTGGAATTGGGGCCGACCAGCGAGGACCTTCATCGCGGCCTCATCGACGCGATCTGCCAGAACGGCATCGATCTCGTCTATTGCGCCGGCCCCCTGATGGCGGCGTTGTGGGATGCGCTTCCCTCCGCACGCCGGGGCGGCTATGCAAAAACGGCGGTGGAGCTGGAGCCGCAGGTCGTAACCGCGGTCCACGCCGGCGACGCCATCATGATCAAGGCGTCGGCAGGTTCGCGGATGGGACCGCTCGTCAAGGCGTTGACGCGGCACCATTCCGTCGCAGCGCCCGAACCGGTGCAGGGCTGAACCCATGTTCTATTGGCTGAGCCAGTTTTCCGACACCATCTCGGTCCTCAGGGTGTTGCGTTACATCACGTTCCGCACCGGCGGCGCGATGTTCACCGCCGGCGTTTTCGTGTTTCTGTTCGGCCCGATGATCATCAACCGGCTGCGGTTGAGGCAAGGCAAGGGCCAGCCGATCCGTCCCGATGGGCCGCAATCGCATCTCGTATCCAAGAAGGGCACGCCCACCATGGGCGGCCTCATGATCTTGTCGGGGTTCGTCGTTTCGACGGTGCTGTGGGCCAACCCCGGCAATCCTTACGTCTGGGTCGTCCTTGGGGTGACGCTCGGCTTCGGCTCGATCGGCTTCTACGATGATTACCTCAAGGTGACGAGGCAAACTCATGCCGGCATTTCTGGACGAACCCGCCTGCTGATCGAGTTTCTCATCGCCGGTGGCGCGTGTTACGCGATTGCGATACTTGGCCGCGCTCCGATGGCGACGTCGCTGGCGTTCCCGTTCTTCAAGGATGTGCTGCTCGATCTCGGCTGGTTTTTCGTCATCTTCGGCGCCTTCATCGTGGTCGGCGCCGGCAACGCCGTGAACCTCACTGACGGGCTCGATGGTCTCGCAATCGGACCCGTCATGATCGCGGCCGGCTGCTTCGGGGCGATTTCGTGGGCGATCGGCAACGCGAACTTCGCCGAATATTTGCAGGTCAATTTCGTGCTCGGCGCGGGCGAGCTTGCGGTGCTGTGCGGCGCCATTCTCGGCGCGGGCCTCGGTTTTCTTTGGTTCAATTGTCCGCCCGCTTCGATCTTCATGGGTGACACCGGCTCGCTTGCGCTCGGCGGTCTGCTCGGAACCATCGCGGTCATCACGAAGCACGAAATCGTACTTGCCATTATCGGCGGACTTTTTGTGCTCGAGGCCATCTCGGTGATCGTCCAGGTGGTGTCATTTAAGCTGACCGGCAAACGCGTGTTCCGGATGGCGCCGATCCATCACCATTTCGAGCAGCTGGGCTGGACCGAACCGCAGATCGTGATTCGCTTCTGGATCATCGCGGTGGTGCTGGCCCTTGCGGGATTATCGACATTGAAGCTGCGGTAAGGCATGTAGCTCGGTGTTGCCCGGATTGAGCGAAGCGAAATCCGGGACCGGCCCTGTAAACACGGCAACCGCCGTCCCGGGTTTCGCTTCGCGCAAACCCCGGGGTTGCCGGGCCAGACGGGCGCAAAAGGCGGGCGGAAGAGGCGGGCGTGATCCCCATCACCACCTTTGCTGGCAAGAAGGTCGCCGTATTCGGTCTCGGTGGCTCGGGGATGGTCGCGGCAAGCGCGCTGAGCGCGGGCGGCGCCGAGGTGGTGGGCTGGGACGATAGCCCCGACCGCATCGCCGATGCCGCGCGGGCGGGGGTTGCGGTGAAAGACCTGCGCGAACTCGACTGGGGCCCGATCGCAGCGCTCGTGCTCGCACCCGGCGTTCCGTTGACCCACCCGGCGCCGCACTGGTCGGTCGGGCTTGCCCGCGCGATGGCGGTCGAAGTGATCGGCGACATCGAGCTGTTCTGTCGCCAGCGGCGCGCCCATGCGCCGCAAGCGCCTTTCGTCGCCGTCACTGGCACCAATGGCAAGTCGACCACGACGGCGCTCATCGCCCATCTCTGCCGCGAGGCCGGTTTCGACACCCAGCTCGGCGGCAATATCGGCACTGCCGTTCTCTCGCTCGCGCCGCCCAAGATCGGCCGCGTGCATGTGGTCGAGTGCTCGTCGTTCCAGATCGACCTCGCGACGAGCATCGACCCCTCGATTGGGATCCTGATCAATCTCACCGAGGACCATCTCGATCGTCACGGCACCATCGACAACTATGCCGCCATCAAGGAGCGTCTGATTGCGGGCGTCCGGCCCGACGGCACTGCGATCGTCGGCGTCGACGACCGCCGGTGCCAGGCGATTGCCGACCGGGCGGCGCGCGGCGGCCGGCGCGTGGTGCGCGTTTCGGTCCGCCACCCGCTGGCTTACGGGATTTATGTGGACGCCGAACGCATCCTCGAAGCCACCGGCGGCACCGCGCAAGAACTCGCTCACCTCGGCAACATCGGCCCCTTGCGGGGTCGCCACAATGCCCAGAACGCCGCTTGTGCGGTGGCCGCCGCGCGCGCGCTCGGGGTCGATCAGCGCGTCATCCAGGCCGCGTTGCGGTCGTTTCCCGGCCTGGCGCACCGCATGGAAGAGGTCGGCCGTAAGGACCGGGTGCTGTTCATCAACGATTCAAAGGCGACCAACGCCGATTCCGCCGCCCAGGCCCTGGCCTGCTTCGGCGACGTCTTCTGGATCGCGGGCGGCAAGCCGAAGACCGGCGGTATCGAGCAACTCGCCGGCTATTTTCCCCGCATCCGCAAGGCCTACCTGATTGGCGCCGCTGCGCAGGAGTTCGCCAAAACGCTTGAGGGCAGGGTTGACCATGTCACGGCCGGCACGCTCGCCCATGCGGTCGAGCAAGCCGCGCGCGATGCCGCGGCATCCGGGCTCGATCACCCCGTCGTGCTGCTGTCTCCCGCTTGTGCATCGTATGATCAGTTCGAGAATTTCGAAGCGCGCGGCGCGGCGTTCCGCAAACTCGTGCAGAGCCTTCCGGGCGTCGTCGCGCCGCCTCGGCCGTAGCCGCCGAACCAGCCACGTCAAGCAGGCGAGCGCAGGGATCGGAGGCATCGTCCGACGGGCGATCGAAATTGTTTATTAACAGGGCGGCAACCATAGTTGCGCAGGACTCTGAGGCAACTCTCCCGCCCGCGGCGAGAGGTAAGGATTTTGTGCGCTGGCCGCGCAGATTCCGAGTGAGGCGGCCTCGTCACAGGCTCAAAAGTGGCAAGTTCGCGGTTGCGGAACGGCCCCTTCGCCTCCTCCCTTCCCCGTAAGCGGGGAGAGGAAGCCCCTGCGATTGGCCTGCCCGCAAGCAGGGAATGGCAGACAACGGGCTATCGCCTTCGACGACCTCTCTTCTCACCTCGCTGTTGTGTGGGAAGGGAAAAACACGGGGCAGCGGCGCTCGCCCTGCCACAGGCCGGGAACTTGACCCATGGTTTCGCGCGTCGAACGAACGCCGCTGGCGGCATGGTGGTGGACGATCGACCGGTTCAGTCTCGTGGCTCTGGGCGCAATCATGCTGGGCGGCATCGTGCTTTCGCTGGCGGCGAGCCCTCCGGTCGCGGTGCGTCTGGGGCTCGATGCATTCTATTTTGTCCACCACCATCTGCTCTACCTGGTCCCGGCGATCGCCGTCATGCTGGCGACGTCATTCCTATCGCCGCGTCAGATCCGCCGTGTCGCACTTGTCATCTTCATCGTCAGCATGGCGCTGGTCGTCGCCACGCTGTTTATTGGTGCTGAGGTGAAGGGCGCGCGCCGTTGGGTCGTCCTTGGCGGATTGAACATTCAGCCGTCCGAGTTCCTCAAGCCGTCCTTCGTCGTTCTCAGCGCGTGGCTGTTTGCCGAATCGGGGCGCAAACCTGACATGCCGGCGACCACGTTTTCGCTGGTGCTGCTGCTCGCTGTGGTTGGACCGCTGGTCCTGCAACCTGATTTCGGCCAAACTATGCTGGTTGCGCTTGTGTGGGGCGCGTTGTTTTTCATGGCCGGCATGCGGCTTGTCTGGGTGGCAAGCCTCGGCGGCGCCGCGGTGCTCGGCCTGCTGGCCGCTTATACGACGATCCCGCACGTGGCGCGGCGCATCACGCGCTTTCTTGATCCCGCATCCGGCGATACGTTTCAGGTCGATGCGGCCGTAGAATCGTTTTTCCGTGGCGGCTGGTTCGGCCAGGGGCCGGGGGAAGGCACGGTGAAACGCATTCTGCCCGACAGCCATGCCGATTTCGTGTTCGCGGTTGCGGCTGAGGAGTTCGGCATCGTGCTGTGTCTGGTTCTGGTCTTTTTGTTCGCGTTCATCGTGCTTCGCGCGCTCAGCAAGGCTATGCGTAACGACGATCCATTTTCGCGGTTTTCGATCGCCGGGCTTGCCATCTTGTTCGGGGCCCAGTCGGCGATCAATATGGCGGTGAATCTGGCGCTCATCCCGGCCAAAGGAATGACGCTTCCGTTCATCTCCTATGGCGGTTCCTCGATGATCTCACTCGCCTATGGCATGGGGATGTTGCTGGCTTTCACTCGCGACCGTCCGCGCACCGCGCTGCTGCAGCCGTCCACGTCCTATTCAGGGACTGCGGGTGTCCCGCCCGCCCGGCCGCTTGCCGACCCCGTCGCACAAGCAGGGGACGGCAGGGTCGGGGCGATGGCGCAGCCGCGACCCCGGGGCAGGGTTGGACTGGCCGGGAGTGCGCTCTGATGCAGGAACGCGGCGGCTCGCCTCTCGTCATGGTTGCGGCAGGCGGAACCGGGGGACACCTGTTTCCGGCCGAGGCGCTCGCCATTGCGCTCTCGCGGCGCGGCGTCACGGTCGATCTTGTTACCGACGAGCGCGCGAGCCGCTATGGCGAATTCCCCGGGCAGGCGACCCACATCATTGCGAGCGCGACATTGGCGGGGCGTAATCCCGTCCACATCGCCGGCGCTGTCTCCAAGCTCTCCCGCGGCACCCTGCGGGCCCTCATCCTCTTTGGCCGGTTGCATCCTGCGGCCGTCGTCGGCTTCGGCGGCTATCCCACCATTCCGCCGCTGCTCGCCGCGCTGCTGCGTGGCATTCCGACCGTCGTTCATGAGCAGAACGGCGTGCTCGGCCGCGCCAACCGGCTGCTCGCTCGGCGGGTGCACACGATCGCCACCGGCTTTCGCGGTCTATTGGCGGATGATCCCCGCCTTGCCGTCAAGGTCACTCACACCGGAAATCCGATCCGCCCGGCCGTCGTCGAGGCGGCCGCGACGCCCTATCCGAGCGCCGACGGGCCGCTGCGCATTCTGGTCTTTGGCGGCAGCCAGGGCGCCCGCGTCATGGCTGATGTCGTCCCTCCCGCCATCGAGCTCGTCCCGATGGCGGTGCGGGCACGGCTCACCGTAACCCAGCAGGCGCGCGACGAGGACATCGAGAGGGTGCGGTCGGCATATCAGCGTTTCGGCGTCGCCGCCGAGGTCGCGCCGTTCTTCCGCGATCTTCCGTCCCGGATGGCGGCAAGTCACATCGTGATAGCGCGTTCGGGGGCTTCCACCGTGGCGGAGCTCGCGGCCATTGGACGGCCTGCCGTCCTGGTGCCGTTGCCCCACGCCCTCGACCATGACCAGCGCGCCAACGCCGGCATGCTCGAACGCGCCGGCGGCGCCATCACGATCGAACAGACGCACTTCACCCCGGACCGCGTCGCCAGTGAGATTGCGCGGCTTGCCGCCGCTCCAGACAAGCTCGCCGAAATGGCGGCGGCGGCGAGAGGCCAGGGAGTTCTCGACGGTGCGGACCGGCTGGCTGATGTGGTGATGGGGCTGGTGTCCAGGTCGCGGGAAAAGCAGGCCAGCGCCGAGCCAGCGACCACCTCTTGAACGCGCCATGATGGTTCGAGCCGCAGCCGCGCTCGAACCAGCAACGCCGCA
>JASHRR010001342.1 GCA_030037185.1 Xanthobacteraceae bacterium
GATCAGGATCGTCGGAAAACGCGGCCTGATCCAATAATTGATGTGGAGGTTGCGAAGATGATATTTAAAACCGTGACACACGTGTTCATCACACTGACGCTTGTTGCCGCCGCATCGGCGCAGGATTGGGGCGCAAGGTCAATCAATACGGGCGGCGAAAAAGGCGCCTACCACGCACTCTTCTGTCCGCCGCTACCGGATGCGCTCTCTAACGCCTACTTCCAAGGCTATACGTGCACGGCGAGCAAAGGCACGGTCGACAACATCGATCGCGTACTGCGCTATCCGACCAGTATCGGCTTTGTCCAGCTCGACGTTTATGCTGATGAGGAGATTAGGCGCCTCGAGGAGTTCAAGAAGCTCACCGTGATCCGCAGCGACATCGCGTGCGAGGGCCTGTGGATGGTCACTAAGAACCCGGATCTCAAGAACTACGGCCATATCCTGGCCCTGTCGCGACGCATTCCGTTCATCTTGCCTGCGCAGGGTAGTGGTGCGGCGGCGAGCTTTGCCTTTCTGCAGGCGAACGATCCCGACGGCCTTGGCCGCGTGCCCGAGGCGAACAAGCGCTACGTGCCCGATATCGCCGCGATGTTGAATGAAACGGCTTCTAGCCACAACGGCGCGGTGGGCTTTTTCGTGCAGTTTGCCGATCCCGAGAACGCCAATATCAAGTTTCTCGTGGAGAAAGGGCTCAAAGTAATTCCTGTAGCGAGCCGGGAAGTATTACGCATCAAGCTGAATGACCGCGGAATTTACCAGCTGCAGACCTTCACCCTGAAGGACGGCGGTATCTTCGTCAATCCAACGGAAGCGACTACTGCGTGCACGGCCGTCGCGATTGTCACGGGAGCGCCCGAGGCGTTCGGCGATAACCGTGATAAGGCCGACGACCAGAAAGATATGATCCGGAGGATCCGCGAGGTGCCGGCCGAGAAATTGCTCCCCCAGCAGAGCCGTATTAGGGCCGTAATACAACATACCAAGATACTTGCGGAGCAGGCGCTCGAGGAAATTGAGGCGGCGGTGGAAAAAGCGCGCCAGACGATCGAGGACCGCACCCAGTGAGCTCTTCGAAACGCTGGAGCACAATATGTTCTCGGCGGCGTTCAGGATGTTGCTGATAAGCTATCGTCTGTTCTGGATGGCACTGATTACAATAACGGCCGGAGCATGCGCGCTGGCGTTCCACTTTGTTTCATTGCGCCTCGTGCGGTGGTTATGGCGACTTTCGAGGCGACCGAATCAAAGAAGCCTGTCCGAAGCACGAGGGAATCGTCAAGTGGTCGATTTCGGCAAGCGTGTGAGCACAGCCCCGATGGCGCCGCATATCACCGCTCGCGACAAGGTGCAATAACGTCCAAGAAGGCGAGCAACCGATAGAAAGTCGGTTAGACAGCTCGGGTAGAAACAGCGTAAACGCTCCGACCCGATCATAGGGATTATGCCGCACGAGAAGTTGGGGTAAAAAGTTGATGCAATCGTTCGACGGTCATCTCGGACGACTCGATAGAGAGTCAATCCCAAGCGCCCAAACTGTTGCCGCGCCGCGCATGTCACTTGCGAACGCTCTAGCCGCTACAGCGAAATCAGTATTGCGCGACGCCCCACCGGCGTTCCTTCCCGGGAGGCTTTCGGACGACGGCCCCGCGGCCAAACCGCTTCGCCACTATAGGGCCGCCATCCGAAATCCTACACACTTCAGGACGTCCGATTTTCACCCCACCAAACGGTCCAGTCATTGATGCATCGCGAGACGAATGGGCTTACTCTTGCGCTTTGCGCAGCGTGCATCTGCGTCGTGGGACGCGAGCTACTTTTCAACGGCTGGCTGCCGGCGGAAATCCCGATCAGCGCGGGGGTCTTGACCCGGCCCGTAATGCATTCGCGTTGCCGGGCCTCCCATGCACTCGCGCGCCTATTCCGTATGGCTTGCCTGTCCGTGCGGTATCCCCAGCGCGATAGCTTGTGACTCGCATTATTCAAAACTCCTCAACGCGGGATGCTGTCTTACTTTTCTGAGCCAAAGCGTCACCGCAACAGCAAGCGCCGCGACGATTGCGATAGTCGAAGTCCTTATGGTGAAGTCTCCCTTTACTTTATTCTGGCCTGACCCTGCTGATTTATTATCTTCAATCGGGAGAACGCGAATTGATATTGATCAACCGCCCGAGCGTGCGCATCATCACTTCGCATCGTAGGCGGACTCTTGGCGATGCCGCTCGCCCCAATCCGATATCGGATCGCATCCGTCGGATAGGGCAACGATCATACACCGCTGCCTAGCGGTCCGGACAAACTAGATCTCGCTAGATCCGAGTGCAAGCAATCGGCGGGCGGAGACAGCGAATAACTGGCCGGCGCCCGGCCGCGATAAATCACAGCCATGAGGAATGAGTCCGTCGCCTATTGGCTTTCCCCGACCCTAAGCTGTGGAAGCGACGGGTGGAGAACTCCAATGGATCGTTTCAAGCTCGGGAAAATATCAATCACTTTCGCGATCTTAGAGAGGTCAGGCCGATCTCCTTGCGCTCCACGCCCTCAGCCGGAGCGGTGGTGCGGCCCTGGAGGCCGCCGTGCGGGCGCCCTCGCGTTGGCTCATGGCGAGCGCCGGGGCGTGCCTCGGAACTCTCGCCTCGACTGTCGAAAAGCACGTACCGGCCGGACTCACCTAATAGCGCCGGGCCGGGCCGTAACGGCACGGGTTTTCTCGGGCGAAACTGATTTGGATCAAGGCTATGTCGGCGACTGGCGCGCTAGATGCCCAAATGTGGCAACCCATCGCAACCGCGCCTTTCGATCGTGATCTTGAGCTTGCCGTTATCGACGCATCAGGCGAGCACGCGCTCGTCTTCCCATGCCGTCGCAGCATCCTTGATGGCTGGATAAATCCTACGACAGGCAAGCGGGTCGATGTCCGTCCGACGCACTGGCGCGGTTGGAAAACTGAGCCTTAACCGCCGCGCTCCTTCCGATCCTTCTCTTGCAGCTTGACCTCTTGCTCGGCGAGCTGCCGATTGACGGGTTCCCGCTTGCCGGGATCGGTTTCACCGGCAAGCGGCTGCTTATAGTGCTCGATATTGAAATCCAGGCGCAGTTGATCGCTCTCCGGATACGAGATCGAAGACCGATCGCTGCATCCAGGTATCACCAGGATATCCGCGAGCCCTGCAAGCGCCGCCGCGTGCTCCAGGAAGCGCTTAGCTTGCTGAGACGCCGGTTCCTTCCTCGCGGGTGCTGATCCAGACCAACGCCGGCACACCTCCGACTCGTGTATTGATCACAGTCGTCCAACTGACGTCGAGCGATGTCGCATGAAACGCTCCGCCTTCACCCACATACTCTGGGCATGCCTACCGCCGAGTAGTGCGCGCGATAGCGCCGATACCATGACCTCAGCGTTCATGTCCGCGGGTATAAAACTCGGGCGAGAGCGCCACATCTCCGATCGCAAGTTGAACGCAGTGGCTATTGCGGCACTGCAGCGCCAACGCGCCGAGACGGGCAACAGCTGTAGGTTGGATAGGTTGGATGCACTGGTACGGCAAGTTTTGCGACGCGTCGCATCGCGCCGACGTGAAAAGCACTGAAGCAGCTCGGCCCGACCGCGGCAGCTAAAGACCTTCGCTGCGCAAGGACAAAGTTACGCAGCAGTCTGCGTCAATGCGAGGACTGGTCGCATACCCGGTGCCGGTCTTTTGACGACGGAACGCATAGCTCGCCGGTTCATGCGGGACTTTTCCTTCCTCTTCGGACAGGACTCTCACCCACTGGAATGGCAGCTAGCCTCGCTGCACCAGACCACATGGTCATCCCCCTTCCTGTCTTCCTTTCCTGTCTTCCTGACGCTAGATAAGATAGTTGCGATACCGACCGATCGAGGGCTCACACCGGCTAAGCTAAGGGCGAATGCCGGACCCATTCTCGGAGCGCCTTTGTTTTTGATCTGGCACAAAGCGTGATCCGTAGTCTGATGCACGTTTGCTCATGTTGCGGTTCCCACCCGACTTAGGCCTGATTTGGGATCAGTCTGCGATTGGGGCATCGATTACATGCTGCAGAAACTCCACGAGGACGACGCGCGCGGATGCCAGCGTTGCTGGACTTCCCATCAGCGGCGGCGGTGCCGCTCACCACGCTGCACGCGTTGCGCGACGAGTTGCACTGGCCAACTTGGTGCGAGCATCAGCCAGAGACGCTCCAATTCGTAGTATTCCTGGGAAGCTGTTTCGTTAACAGCATCCGCGGCCTTGGCGCGGCATTCGCTCGCGCGCTGATAGCAATGGGCTATCTGCCAGGAACTCTCGTGACGGCGCTATTCGCGGCTCTGATTTTTTGTACACATTTGTGCTTTTGAGGCAACCGCGGCTGCTGCTAGCCGATCATTGCGACCAATCCAGGCGAGATGCGCGTCGTAGTTCGTAGACTGCATCGCAGGTCACAGCAAGTGCGAGCGGGAGCAGGAAGTAGATGCAGCGGTAAGCAACAAGCGAGGCGAGTGACGCCGCCTTCGGCGTCTGCCCCAGCATGACAACGAGCGCAGTCTCGAACACGCCCACTCCTCCTGGTACAAGGCTCAAAAACGACAGCGGCGCTGCGATCACGTACATTCCGAGAAACGTCGCGAAATCGATAGTGGTGTGCGGCGGCAGCAGCGCGTAGAGCACCGTGCCGGCCAACACTTGGTCGACCGATGCCAGCGCAATTTGCAGGATGCTTTGCCCGACGGTGGGCAGCCGCAGCTTATAGCGGCCGACCGAAATTGGTGTCCATCGCGTTCCGACAACAACCACATATGCCAGGACAATGCCGAGCAGCACGATTCCGCCGATGAGCAGAAACTGCTGCGGTAGGTTCAAAATGGAAGCCAACTCGGCCGGATTGAGTACGAACATCAATCCGGCAACCGCTGCAACCCCGAGCGCGTAAGTCAAGATACAGAACGCAATGACCTCTCCAATCTCGAACGCCGTGAGGCCGAAACCCGAATAGATGCGGTAACGCATCGATCCGCCGGATACGAGTGCGAATCCGAGTGTATGGCTGAACGCAAAAGCGATGAACGACGCAAACACAACTTGCCAAAAGCGTAGGGCGCGCCCCGCGTAGTTCAGCGCCAGAAAATCATAACCAGTGAGCAGCAGGTAACTTGCCGCCGTGAGCGCCGCCGCGCCGAGAAGGCGCGTCCTCGGCAGCGCCGCCACGTAATCGGCAACATCCTTTAGCCGCGTATTCCGAAGCTCCTGGTAGAGCACGAAGAGTGCGCCGACGAACATTATCAGCGCGACTGCGAGCGTCAGACGGTTGATGGACTTGCGCGTCACGATTGCATCCCACTTTCGCCTTCGGCACGAACTTAGCTAAATTACAAACGCTGCGGGCCGCAAAGTATGACATTGCGGCTAAGGCGATCGTCGCGAGAGCAGCGCGGCGATCTAGTTTCACATTCGTCATCTTGATCCGCGTCACCGGCGACGCGAGTTGAGCGGGTGTTCATGGCATCGATCGTGGTGTGTAGCAACAGCGTAAATTCCCGCGCACAGTGAGGGTGCGCAATCTGGACAATCGCTTGGATTTGGAACATTTCTCGTCTTCGATTTGGACGGCAAGGGCGGGCGCCCGCACCAGCAGCAATAAGATTGGCCCCGGCGGCAAACTTCGGATGGAGGAGGTGCTGGCCGCGCTCTGGCCGCTTGCGGCAGGCAGGGCAACAAGCTTTTGTCGCCGCCTTCGTCATCGAAGAGGTTGGCGTAGATCGGCGTGGTGAAGCTCGGATCGGCGAGCTTGACCGAGAGGTAATCGCGGCCCTCGACGGAGCGCTTTGACCACGCGGCACCGATCTGCGCATAGGCGAAGACTCGGTGGTCAGGCGCCGCTCATCCGGCCGGTCTCCGGAACGATGCGGACGCCTTTGGCCTGGACGCTGAGCGTGACGATCTCGCCGTGGAACTCGTTGGTAGCGGACTTCTTGAAGGAACCGATGATTGCCATGTCGTCTCACCTTGGCTGTTCGGGCGCGCGACCATCGCGGCCTCGATGGCGATCGACAGGCCGCAGGCGATCGCCGACGGCGCCTTAAGGCCAGAGGTGCCGGTCGCGCGCCAAACAGCCTTTCAAGGAGAAGACGTGGCGGAGATGGTTCGTGCAAGAGGCCGGGCGCAACGGGCGAAGGAACAGAAACCTGACGTAGGGAAAGGCGGTCTCAGCCATCCGGAACGAGGGCCAGCGCTCGCATCGCAGACAGCCGCGTTTGTCGGCTACGGCAGCGGTGCCCTTGAATTGAACCCTCGCGGGGACCGCTTGTTTGCGGTCCGGCTTGACGCCCAGCACCCGCCGATCACCGAACCGGGGAGATGACGCGTGCTGCGTGAGAAGATCATTATCCGCGACGGCCGCGTAGTTGAGTCGAACTTTAACGACTACGAAGTTACGCGGATGTCCGACGCGCCCAATGTCCTGGTGAGGGTGGTTTCGACTGACAGGCCATCGACCGGCGCCGGCGAGGACGCGTGCCGCTCGCCGCCTGCGCGGGTCGGCAATGCGAGTGCAACCCTCACCAGCGTTGCCTGCGCGCGCTGCCGGAGCGCCGACCGCTGAGGGGATTTCGCTGCTCGGACCCGCAATCGGTGCGGGAAAGGGTCGCAATCGCGGTGGGTGCTTCGCCTTCATTTTTCGAAGGCAATGATGAGGAACCGTAAGATGGCTCGAAAGCTTGAGCGCGCCACGTCCAAGTTCGCGAGGCCGCTTTGATCGAGCGCAGTCTGTCCGAGCGGAACCGACGGGCGATGGTGTCACGTTTTTATAGTGTAATTCGAGGGTTCCGGAAAAAATTTTGCGAGCGGCATTACTCGCCCGTGGGCAGGAAGCACCGCTGGACCATTCCGTTACCGGACATTCGCGCGACACATGGAGCTGGCCCTCGACAGTCGCGGAAGGTATGGTACAAGCGGGCCATATTCGATCAGACAGGGCGCGTTTTGCATCAGTCTCGGCTACCTCGCACTTGCCCCTCGAAGGTTGCCATCCGTGCCCCAAAACCCTTCCGGGATGGTCAGCACCGCCGATGGATCTCTCTGTTGGAGCTACCGATGAAGGAGACCGGCCGCTTCCTGTAGCCGGCCTCAAAGGCACGCCCGAGGAGATCGAGCGACAATGGTACGAGCAAGTCTATCGCGGCCGCGGGGACAGCATGGCGCAACTGACTTGGCGCGCGGTGCTGATTGGCTCATGCCTGGGAGGCGTGCTGTCGCTTACCAACCTCTACATCGGTCTCAAGGCCGGTTGGGGCTTCGGCGTCGCCATCACTGCCAGCATCTTGTCTTATGCGCTCTGGACGAGCTTGCTCAAACTCGGCCTCGCGCGCACACCGATGACCATCCTTGAGAACAACTGTATGCAATCGACGGCGAGCTCTGCTGGCTACTCGACCGGTGGCACTCTGATCTCGGCCTTTGCGGCCTACATAATCGTCAATCATCAGTCGATGTCTGTGCCTCTAATGCTGACCTGGGTATTCTTTATCGCCGTGCTCGGGGTCACGATGGCCATCCCGATGAAGCGGCAGATGATTAATATCGAGCAGTTGCGCTTCCCCTCCGGCATTGCGGCCGCTGAAACCTTGCGCGCGCTGCATGCCAAAAGTTCACAGGGTCTGCGCGCGGCCAAGGCACTAGGTCTCGCCGGGCTTATTGCCGCGATCGACAAGGTGTGGGCGGAGGGGCTGCCGACGATCAACGCGAGCCTCGAACGCTTTTCAAGCGCGGCCCTTCTGACAGACCTGCAGAAGTGGCTCCTCGGCAGCCACTACGAAGCCTGGTCGGGCCGCACCGTAGTCTTTTCGTGGGATTTCATATTTCTCGCCGCCGGCGCTATCACCGGTATGCGGGTCTGCGCGACAATGCTAGTCTCGGGCACGTTGTGTTGGGCTGTGGTCGTACCGGCCCTTCAGACGAAAGGCGTCATCGAAGGTGCGGGCTTCGCCGCCATCGTGCAGTGGACGCTCTGGTTCGGCGCCTCCTGCATGGTGGCCGCAGGACTGTTGAGTTTTGCGCTGAGCTGGCGGTCGGCATTAAGCGCGTTCGATGATCTCAGGAGAATGTTCGCCTTCCGCTCAGCGGCCGCGAGCGAACATGGCGGCATCGAGGCGCCAATGAGCTGGTTTGCCGCCGGTCAGACCGTGTCGCTTCTTGCGCTTGCCTGGCTGGGGCACGCCAGCTTCGGCATGCCGGTCTGGCAAAGTGTTATCGCGGTGGCGCTGTCCTTCTGGCTGGCACTCGTCGCCTCTCGTGTGACAGGCGAGACCGATACGACGCCTGTCGGTGCGATGGGTAAGGTGACACAGCTCACCTTTGGCGCACTAAGCCCGGGCAACATCAATGTCAACTTGATGAGCGCCAACATCACGGCCGGTGCCGCAACTTCAGCGGCCGACCTGCTCACCGACTTGAAGAGCGGTTACCTGCTTGGTGCGCATCCCCGTCAACAATTTCTTGCCCAGTTCTCTGGCATCTTCGTCGGTACGGTGGTCACCGTGCTCGCCTTTGCAGTCCTGGTGCCCAACGCGCAGGTGCTCGGTACGGACCAGTTCCCCGCGCCGGCCGCCCAGACCTGGTCCGCCGTTGCCATCGCGCTCGGCCAGGGTCTGTCCTCGCTTGAGTCCGTCAAGCTGTGGCTGATATTTGCCGGTGGTGTCGTCGGAGCGGTGCTCACGCTCGCGCCTGTTTTGCTCCCGAAATACCAGGATTATCTTCCGTCGGCGGCGGCGTTTGGCCTCGCCTGGATATTTCAATGGTACTATGGGCTTTTGTTCTTCCTGGGCGCCCTAGTTGCGCTCCTACTTGAAAGACGGAAACCGAAGCTCGCCGAAGAGTTCACCTTGCCGGTGGCGTCGGGTGTGGTGGCCGGAGGCTCCCTGATGGGTGTGGCGCTGGTGTTCTGGGCCAACGGCGGCAGCATTCTCAACGAGTTCCTCGGCGGCTAACGGGATACGGCGCGGTCTTCGTCAGCGCGTCGCCCCGACCGGCAACGACAGCCCCACCCTGGCCACGAGGCGTCGTGTTCATCTTTGAAGGCCGGTGGCCGTGGCCCGACTTTTTTCACTCGATCTATTCTCGCGGATCCCTGTCCAGGGCTCCCACCCCTGCCCCCCTTGTCAAATACTGCGGAAGGTGGCCTCCTGAGCCTTATGTGAGGATCGACGACACTTCCTGATCGAAGCGCGTCCCCCGAGCAGTTCGTGAGGTCATTCTGACCTGCTGGCGTGGACATTCCCAAGCACCGTGCAGATGAGGGCGCGGAGTAGAACCCAACCACAACCCGATGCCAGATGCTGCCGCGCTAGCTTGCCAGGGCACGGCGACTTGGTTGCTCGTAATAGGGGGCAGACATGGTCGCATCATTGCCCAGCTTCCCATTGTGGAGAAATCCGCGAGGGTGGCACGCAAATCGTGACGTCTCCCACGCGGGCGCCGCCGTTACGATTGCTATCCCATGCGCCAGATGCGTGAGGCTCAGCGCGGTCAGCGTGCCTGCAACTGCGCCGATCGCTGCCGCCGCAGGCACCTGACGGCGATCAGCTCCGTGTTGCCGGCCCCAATGGCAGTCAGTATTGACCTTGGTTTGTCGCGCTCGAAGGCGCCCAGCTCACTTCGACCTCGGAGAAGCTACGGGGAGGTCATCAAATACACCAACCCCCATCGGCACGCTGAGTGGCTCCGCCGTCTCGAACGCCTTCGCGTTCAGTGCTCAGATCGCCGGCCGGATGACCGGCGCCGCGATCGGGCTCGGCCTTGGCGATCCCGGCGCTGATCTACGCGCTGACCCGCATCGGCGGTGCCATGTACATCGACAGCTGACAAGTGCGGCGATCGATGGGAAAAAGCGACGGTCGCTGCTGGCGCTGATGCAGTCGCTGGTGGGTCTCGTGCGTAAAGCACACTTCGCTAAATTTGCTGTTTATGCTTTGGGCGTACTGGCGGTGGTGTTTGCGCTTGGTGTTGTTGAAGTCGGCACGGTGCGCGGAGGAAGCCCGGCTTCGCACGGCGGTCTTGATATCGAACTACGCAGGGGTAGCTGGTTTTATTAGAGAGCATGATTACCTTCGCCTATCGATTTCGCCTATTTCTCTCTGGTGCTTTGCGCGGTGTTGGCTCGCTGCTTCGCCTGTTGAAGCCGCACCATCGTGATCCTCACTCCGGATCTCGCGGGAAGCATAAACTGACAGGCGCCCGCAAAGCTTAAGCTGGCCTCCTCTAGCCGAAATGAGCAAGACGGCTTGTTTCTGTTTCAGGATTCGCCCACTCGGAAAGCGGAGGGCAACCGGCTGCGGCGGCATCCCCGCCAGTGCCAGGCAGCGTCCGCGGCCGAGTGTCGCAACAATGAGTGCCGCCGTCGCTTCCATACTGAACGAGGTGCTCTACGTCAGCTCGCGCAAATCGAGATGGCCCTTACCAAATTAACTTGGCGGCGATCGCAAGAAGGCGATCGAAGAGCGATGCCGCACGCACGCATCGGGACTAGGCAGATGTACCTCGACGCCAACATGCAGCTGAAGGAGAAGGCGCTGGAGCGTGTGATCGCGACGGATGCCAGGCTAGGCCACCGCCGACCAGTTCGAGCCGTTGTGTGTGACCTTGCTGGCGTCGTGCAGAAGCAGTTTGGCAGCCCAATCCGGTCACCTTGCTTGACGCCTTGGCAAGGCGTCCAACACCTGAATTCTTCAAAAAATTGCGCCTGCGCGGCCTTTGGCCGGAGCTACCAAGATGGTGAGTCCTTTATGCTTTCTACCGGGAGTGTGGATACCCACGCACTACACTTGTGCCCACGTTTACGTGAAGGAATGCGACGGCACTCCTGTCAGCTGCGGCCGGGAGGCAGAAGCAGCGTATAGAAATGACAGTACTTGTCCGGGGGCCGGCCGCGCACTGCGCAGGTGTAGCCCGTCGATAGGAGCGTGCCTCGATGGCGATTGATCCGGATCATATTGCGGTGCGAGCAATAGCCCTATCAGATAGCAAAACTGACTGAAGGTATCGCGCTATGAACAATCCTATCCCCAACAGAGCCGAAGTTGCATCAGAGCATTTAGAGAAGCCTCATGTCAAAGCCTTCGAACAGGCGACATGTTTCGACACCCATCTCGATGAAGTCGGAATTTTGCTTAACCTGCATCACATCGGCGCAGTCGACCTGCACACGTCCGCTCGCATCCACTTCCATTACGCGTTGTTCGCCGAAATCTTGCGCGATCTCGCGACGAAGGTGGATCGCCTCCCTCGGGCCGATTCAACGCATCGCGAGGCGTTGCGAGATGCGGCCGAAGCTCTTTATGTTGCACTCTGCGCTGACGCACATCGAAGCAAAGATGGGGACAATTTTACACCCGACGAGGAGGTGCTCTTGCTCCATGTGATGGAATAGCCTGCGTCCAGAAAGCCGCGTGAAACCAATAGTCCGGAAACACCCGCGCTGGGGGTGCGTCGGGCGTGATCAATTTTCGCGGCATCGTCTTGTCGTTGGCGCCCAAAGCACCAACCCGAGCTATTAGCGTTTGTTCGAACGTAGCAAAATCCGGCTTGAACGACGATCGCCGAAACCCAGCGGCTTCGTGATCGGAGGCTATCGGCTTCAACGGCGCTGGTGATTCCCATCACCACGACATCCGGCCTTGCATCATTCGATTGCTGAGCACGAATTTGGCGTCGCTTTGGTGTTTGAAGGGAACCGGACTAAGATCGCATCGCCGAACTCACAGGGCATCGTAGATGGGCGTCTCGCGGATTATCCACATCCTGGCAAAAGACCCCCTCGCTGAGGGCGGCAAAGTCGTGTCGCAGCGCGCCGCAGTTCTAGATGCCGGTTATGCCGCCGCGGGTTCCCTGCCGTCACCCGACCGGTTCGCCTTGCCTGCCAGCGTGCGTGCACCGCGATCTCGGCGTGAATGTCGCCCTCGCCGACCAGCTCGACGAAGCCTGGCCTTTGCGCGGTCAAGCTAACGCAGCGTTCCGACGTAAGCCGCGAGGCGGTCCCAACACGCGTCCGATTCAGGTTCGGCATCTTGGCGTGAGGATCAAGCAGAAATGTCGCGAGGCCCCGTTCACTGAAGCTTGGCCGTTTGGCAACCTCCTCGAAAGGCGGGGCATCGGCGTTGGCCTCCCGTTGGTTGGCGGTGACCACATGGCACGCCGCGCACCCGCGGCTTTGTCGCAGGAAGGGAAGGACTTAAGGTGGGGTCTCGCTTGCCCCGTGTCATTGGGATGATCCGCAAATACCCGCATCGCCGACATTCATAGACACTCGCCAAGTCTCCTGGCTGAGGACCATAGGTCGTCAACACGCGAAGCAAATAGCCTTCCCTCCAATTGGCTCAAGGTGCTTCATCCGATTTTTTTACAAGCGAACGGTCAGCCCCTTGCCAACTGATCTTGCGGCCCTCACCAGGGGCCTTGGGGTCGCCGTGAGAGTTTGGGCTGCTGGTCGGCCAAGGACGAAAACACACGAAGGTAAACGCACCAGCTAGAGCGCCCCAAACGCCGCCGCCGGGCCAGCTGTTCAATAACCAAGCGCCAAACATACCGCCAACAATCATGCTGGCGACAAGTCCGAAAATCCAACTCGATATCTTTTTCATAGCTCGCCGCCGATTGATCCCGCATCGGGCGGCGGCCCACGTCGCAGCGTCCTCGTCCGCATGGGCCGCCAAGCTGTCGCCTGGTCATCCCGAATAAACCAAGCCCGATAACATCATCGGCGATGCGGCCCCGGCCCGCATTGCGCCAAGTCAATTGAGCGCAACGCGATCGGAGAGTTCATGCATCGGGGGTGTCGCGGTTCGTGCCGTCGTCAACAACATGACGTTTGGCGGTGCCATGAAAGAACCGAAAGAACCCGACGCAACAGGCGGTGCGGAATGCCCGCGACGGCCGAAGCTCAGGCCGAAGCGACAAAGGCTACCCAGGTACCGAGGGCCAAGGCCAAGGACGACCGCGCCTATTTTAGTCGCAAGCCCGCGCGAGCAATTCGCCAAGGCGCGGAACATGCTGGTTCAGGGAGCGTGAGGATTACCGGCGTCGCCAAGGAGATCGGGTTGAGCCGACACACGGTTTTCTGATCAAGGATGATCCGGCCACTGGCTGAAGCGGCGTTGGCGCCATAGGGGATTGTAAAGCGACAGGAAAGCCGGGCGCTTGACCACTCGTTGACGGCCAGAAGGTATGACCCTCCAGGTACCGGCGGGTGCCGATGCCGGCGTCGTTCATTCGGCACTGCAGGCCCTACAACAACGGCTCGGTCCGTAGCCGCCGCTAAGCCGTCGGGTCGGCGCTCGCTTAATCGGCGCCAGCCCAATCATCGTGAAATCAAAACCACGATAGTGAATCAAAACACGATAGTTTGAAGTGGGGGGTGCCTCTGTCGCCCTTCGCGGGGCGGATCAAAAGCGACAACAGAGCTGCCGGTCGTGATAGTACCTTCCACGATAACCTTCGAACCGATATCCGTATCCGTAGTAGGGCCCATAATAGGGGTAGGGGCGCCCATAGTAGGGTCTGTAATAGGGGTAGCCGTAGTAGGGCGCAGCGAGTGCTCCGCCGACGATGGCACCCCCGAGAAATCCCGCCCCAACTCCCCACCCGAAGCCTCTGCCCCATACCATCTCGGTGTCGGAACGGATCGCATTTCTGATCCAAAGTGGATCGGCAAACGGGGTGGCCGATGCCACATTCGAAACAACCGCAATGCTCGCTGCCACTACAGCGACCCACAAACTCGGCATTCCCTCGGACATTGACACCCTCCACTCTTAACTCGTTTAGGGAAGTTATTGTACGCGAAATCAGCACGCCCGTGCGGCAATTCTCCGGAATGCCTGCCTTCGGCAGCGTGCCATCGGACCGGCGCGGAATCCGCGTTCCCTGCATGGGGTTGTAGACTTCATGTGTAGCATGCGACCGTGAAGACAGCGGTCACTTCCGGCATATTATCGCTTGTCTTCGCCCGCGCCCGCCCGCCGAGGCCTGTCCGCGGTTGCGCACCCTTGCAGGTGAACAAAGCCAAGCCGACTGGGCCCAATTTGGCGGGGAACGAACCAAGAGAAGCAAGAAGAGTGCCGTCGGAAACTCGATACACGCAGCGGATCGGCGGGGGACTCGTATTTGAACTCACCTCGACCAAACATGCCATGCGGATGCGTCCACCACGCGCCTCCGCCAGTGAACACGACCGCGAGCATTGCCCGTTTGACTGAAGGCGAGAGTGCCGAGCCCGGGGGGCGGGCTATGGGCCCGCCCCGGATTGACCGCGTGCGTCGGCCGCGCTTCGTCAGAGTAAGCCGTGAGCGACCCCGACAAGTCCATGATCCGACCTGGAAAAACTTGATGCGGCCGCCGAACTGGTGGATGACCGCGAGCATTTTGCCATCGAGGGAAAACGCAAGCCCGTTAGGACCCTGGTCATCCCTTCCGCCGTTATTGATCCGGTGGCAAAGCCTTTGACACGGTTAAAAGTTGCTGGCCGCATCAAGGTCGGAAAGCGGCGCAGCCTGCAAGGGGCGCGGTGCCTCTATAGCGGGAAGCACCGCGAGGGCGCGGAACTTGCGGCTTTTAGGCCTGTGCATGCCGCATGCTTGCGGCTCTATTAACTATGCCTGCCGCATTCCATACGGGATGATGATAGGGCTAGAAGATATAACCGCTTTAATTTTTCTCAGCTTGTTCTCTGGATCGGCATTAAGAGCGTTGATCCGGTCTTGACGCTCTAACTCTATGAGTTGCTTTACAGCATTACGAAACCAGACCTCTCGAGTGCTGTCTCCAATAGCAGGCAAAGGACCGTCATAAGCATCGATGGCCTGTCTGAGCTGTTTGATGATGTTGGGTTGGACGTTGAGAGACATATCAGGACCTCCGATCGGGCATCATTGCCCGGAGGTTAAACTATCAGAAAGCTTTCAGCGCATGAGCGTCACGCTTCGGGCTCTCTACGAGCGCCGCAGGGCCCTGCGCTGGGATTCCATCGCGTCGAACGCAATCTTGGTTTGGCGGCGCTTGGCCGTCGTCTCGATAGCGTGTCAATCTGGGATAGTCTTCAGATCTACGTCCTCGACGTGCCATTCGTGGCATTGGCTGCGTGGTTACCTTCGCACCAGGTGTTGCGGGTGGGGAGGGTACGTGTCCGCCTCGCCGACCGGGCGGCGAGCACAGCAGCACCGCGGCCGCGGTCCACAAGCATCGCCACCACAAGGAAGAAATCCCGAAGCACGTCATCATCCTTGGCACCCACAAGGGTCGCCAGATACTTGACCGGGCCAAGATCGGCCTCAGCGACCTTGCGTTGGCCCTCAATGCCAGCCTGCTCGACCTGAAGCGCTGCCAGTGCCTTGGCCGGCGTGGTACGCAGGGCGAGGAGATCGCGCTGGTCTTCATTTTCTGGAAGCAGTGTGATCCAGCTCACACTATGATCGCCTGGCAGGGGCATTTTTGCCAATGTCCCACTTTGATTGGGAGCGAGCGATGTACAAAATTTGCTTTGCAGGGGCTTTCGCAGCGATGGTGATCGGCCCAGCGTCGGCGCAGGATTACCGCAAGAACTTCAATGAGTGCGCGAGGGAACTCGGATTACGGCTCGATCCTAGTTACACTCACAAAATAGAGTCCACAGGTCGTACGCTACGCAGATGGTATTTCCATAGCGAAGCTCAAGCGGCGGTGTTCAACGATTGTGTCGCCCGGAAAGCAAAAAACGCGCCTAAGCCATCCGCGCAGCGTTGATGGCGTTGCGGCTGGCCGCCGGAGTGCCGAAATAAGCTTTGATAACTGTTCGGAAAAATCCTCACAGTACCAACAGTGAGCATTCCGCTTACGGTAGCTACCGCCGTGCCGACGCCGCCGGCATCAGCACGAGCCCGCCGACCTGCGGAACGTCATAATCAGTAGCCACAACATGGTGAAATCATCGGCACCGGGCTGGATGGTGCCCCCGGTCACCCACGTCGTCACCGCAGATGGGCGCCGGCACGAAGAATTGCCCGGCATCTGGGGCATCGCCGACCTGCCTCCGGAACATTGGGGCCTCACCTTTACGCCGCCGACGAGTTCTGGCCGTTACGCTTTCGCTCGCTCATCGAGCAGCAAGTGGACGATCTCTGCCTCAAGCTCGGTGGCCACACCTCAGGAGTTCCCGCTCCCGCTAAGGTCAGATATGTACCGACGACCCGCCGCGTGAGTTGCGCCGGCGCCATCCCGGGCAGGCATGCGTTAGACACTGGCAAGCAGGGCTCGCTGTGGTATCAAGCGACATAAAATCGGCTGTCACATGGACAGGCCATGGACGAAACTGCTGAACGCACGCGCTGGGCATGGTTCCGGTTCCAAATGGGCTGCACATCCTCGGCTATTCAGGCCGCGCACGGTTCCCATCCTGGAATAGCAGACACCGAGCCCACAAAAATCGCCGTCATGTCGTCCGCCGAGGTGGTCTGCTGGCTGCGGCGCTGCCGGTACGGTCGCTCGCGGCGCGTTCCGATCGTGCGCATAGCCGCCGCGAGCGGGCTAAGCAGGACGACATTGTATCGTGCGATGGCCGGGGGACACGGGTTGAAGCGACGTGCGCGGCACTGACACCCGTCCTCAAGGCGGTTGCCGACGGCAATATCGGGTTCGAGCGGCGGCGCCGGGTGTGGGAGCTGGTCGAGCACTGCGGACCCGCGCGAAAGCTGGGACAGCGCTATGTGCTCGTCAAAAATGAACGGTCGGGGGAGTGGTTCGTCTGCGACAGGTGCATCGGGGAGACTGACCGGCGGATGATGGGAGCGGTCGATACCGCCGACATCCCCTTCCTGAAGGAAGGGGCTTCTGCTTCCCAGCCGGTCTCTTTGGCCCTCGCCGGCCTAAGCCTGGTAAGCCAAAGCGTCCACAGAATTCTCGAACGACCAACTCTGACGCCAAGCAAGAACACTCGAAGCGGCCGCGGTAAGCCCGGCCAAGGACCCGAGATGGCCGCGCGAGCCGAGCCCGACGTAGAGCAACCGGCTCCGGCCTTCCGCCGGTCCGATCATCCGGGCTACGACGCCATTTTCGGTCACCGCGGCGGGGCGGGCACCTTGATCGGCGCACAGTTGGTTCGTCCCGTCAGCACGCAATCCTGGTTGGTGCGCAACTGCGCGATCGTGTTGGCAAGCCAGATGCCGCAGTAAACAATCAGGCTGAGCAGCGCAAAGGCCAGCAGGTTATTGACCATGCGCTGTCGATAACTCTCCTCGTCGCGCGGCTGCTCATATTTGCTCAGGTCGGCGACCGGCGACCGGAAGGAGCCGGGCCGGCGTAGATTGTCGTTACGGGCGCGCGGAATACGGGGCCGGAACAAAAGCACGCGGCCTTTCTCGTCGTCCCGCTGGGGCTCTTGCGATTTCATTTGGGTCTCACGGCGGCGCAAGCGACCGGCCCCGGATACGTAACACAATAAACGTTATCATGTTTCTGAAATTTTTGGCTGATGCAATTGTGTGCCGTAACCGGAACTTTTGTCGCATCATCTGCCGGACTGAGGGGGGGGGTGTAACAGGTCCCAACAGGGCGCTGATGGTGCCATTTTCCGGCGCGTCAGAGGTCTCGGCCCCACGGGCTCGGCTCTCCGGCCCCTTGGCCTACCTGGGTTCGGCAAAATATGGCGACGCACCTTCTGGCAGCGGCACATTGAAGACATTGAGGACCATCGAAACCCCGGTGTAATAGCCAAGAATTCCAACGAGCTCGACGAGGCCGCGGTCGCCCAGGATGCCCTGGACGCGCTTGTAATTGCGTTCGCTGACGCGGCGCTTCTTGTGAAGTTCCCAGATGAAATCGAAGATTGCGCGCTCATCCTTGCTGGCTCTTTTCGGCGTGCGGCCGATTTTGATGTCGCGGATCGCCTGCCCCGTCACACCCGCCTTCTCGCCGATTGGCGCATGGGCATGCCACTCATATTGCGCACGCCATATCCGCGCAATGCACAGGATCGCGAACTCCGACAGCCGCGGCTCAAGTGAGGTCCTGAAACGCAGGAAAGCGCCAAGCTGCTGGGTCAGTTCGCCGTATTGCGGCGCATGCATATAGACCCCGAACGGACCGCCCAGCTTGACGCGATCGCCCCGCGGCCCGGCACGCATCGATTGGAGCAGCGCGCGCTGTTCATCGTCGAGCTTGTCTTCGGTCAATAACGGCAGGCGGTAGTTGAGTTTTTTGGTGGCCATCGGGTCCTCACTGGGGCGGCGTTTGCAATGTCGAAAATAGGTGCGGCCGCAAGCTAAGGCATGATCCGGCGTGCCGGAAAGGGAACTCGTGATGCAGGGGCCGACCCTGGTCGTGGATGGTTGGCCCGATCAGGTATGTGCAAGCCGGACCTTCGCGACCACAAGGGTCGCACCGACAGGTCCGTAGCCGGATGGAGGAGCGAATGCGACATCCTCGTCAACCGAGCCTGTGGTGAAGGGCGGGAGAAATCGCCCAGCCACTGTCGCTTCGCTCCATGCTCGCTCCATGCGGGCTAGCGGCACCGGCAAAGGCCTTGAAGAAAGCCACCACGGCCGAATTGAATTGACAAGGGAAGGCCTGCGGCACCCCAGTCGTCACGATACGCTGCTTGCGGTAGAAGCGCCCAGGTGAAATGTCCGGTACTTTTATACCGGCGACGTGAAGCCGCTGGCCGAGAAGCCGAACATGCCAATGCGCGTTGGCTCAAGCCGATCGTATCCGTGCGAACCAGGACCAGCACCGTATCGTGGTCCCCGGGAGCGAGACGCCTCGGATCCCGGAGGGCTTCAAGGTGGCGGACTGTCGGGATTTGGGACCCATCACCCGGGCAAATCCGGCCGGGAAAGCCGGCGTCGCGGCCGGCAACCGGATTCCGAGCGGCGTGACTGCGGATTTCATGAGGCATCCTCGGCACCCTCAGGTGCGACGACGCGCCTGCGCAGGCGCACCGGTCCTTGCTTGTGTCGAATTCCCTTCCGCGATCATATCATTGCGAAAGCGAATGACACTTTGGGAAACGTCCGATGGATCTGCAGCAGGAAGCGGTGCTCAAGAAAATCGCCTGGCGCGTGGTGCCATTCCTGACGCTCGCCTACGTCGTCAACTATCTCGACCGCACCAATATCAGCGTCGCCTCCCTCACCATGAACAAAGATCTGGGGCTCACGGCGACCCAGTACGGCCTCGGCGCCGGAATCCTGTTCGTCGGCTACACGGTATTTGAGATTCCTTCAAACCTCGCCCTCCACAGGGTCGGTGCGCGGCGATGGATTGCCCGGATTATGATCACCTGGGGCGCCGTGTCGATCGCAACCGCCTGGGTCTATGACGCCCATTCCTATTACGTGGCGCGCTTTGCCCTCGGCGTGGCCGAAGCCGGATTTTTCCCCGGCGTTGCGTACTATTTTGCGGCTTGGTTTCCGACTCAGTACCGCACGCGCATGCTGGCGTGGTTTCTGGTCGCAGTCCCGCTGTCGTCGGTGGTCGGAGGTCCGATTTCGGGATTGCTGCTTGAGATGAATGGCGCCGTCGGCGTTGCGGGGTGGCAATGGCTTTTCATCGTCGAAGGTTTGCCGGCAGTTATCCTTGGAATAGCGGCGCTGTCCGTTCTCGCTGATCGCCCCGAGACCGCGCCATGGCTCACCGACAAGGATCGGCGGATACTGGCCGAAATGCTCGCCGCGGAGTATCGCGAGCGACCGAAGTCGAGCCTTTTGGCGGCGCTCGCGGATATTCGCGTCGTCATGCTGGCGGTGATTCAATTCGGCTTCACGCTTGGCTCCTACGGTATCGGCATTTTCCTGCCGCAGATCATCAAGGGCTTTGGGCTCTCGAACCTTGCATCGAGCGTTCTTTCGGCTGTGCCTTATGTTTTCGCTTCGGCTGGCATGCTGTGGTGGTCCTGGCACGTCGACCGTACTGACAGGAAAATCGCCAATCTCACCATCGCCCTTGTGGTCGGAATGGCCGGTCTCGTCGCCGCGGTGGCGACCGGCAACCTGTTCCTGGGGCTCATGGCCATGACGGTGGCGCTGGTCGGCATTACATCGGCGCGGGCAATCTTCTGGCCGATCCCGACCCGCTTCCTGAGCGGCATCGGCGCTGCAGCTGGACTGGCATTCATCAACTCCATCGGAACCATCGGTGGCTTCGCGGGACCGTATTCGATGGGATGGCTGAGGGAGCATACCGGTTCGTTCGCGGCAGGCCTCCTTGTCATGGCCGGCGTCCTTCTGGCTGCCGCTTTGCTCGCGTCTTCGCTCAAATTGGTGATAAAGGTGGAGTGAGGCGGCCAACGGACGCTAGATGCCAGAAGAGGGGGCGGTTGAATAACCTGCCGCGGTGTGAAATCTCTATCTGACCTCATCTGCCATCCATCGCTTGATATTCCCCATGCCAGATCAGAACCTCGAACAGATCGCCGACCAACGCCTCGCATGGCCTGTGCCCGATTACCAGGTCCTGCACGAAATCATTGCCAAGGCGCGCCAGAACCTCAATCAAAACGACTGGGATTACATTGTCGGCGGGAGCGAGACCGAAACTACGCTCCGTCGCAATCGCCTTGCCCTCGATTCCATCGCTTTTCGGCCGCGGGTGCTGCGCGATGTCTCCCAGGTTGATGCGACCGTGACCGCGCTGGGGCGCCGGCTGCGATTGCCGGTGGTGCTGGCGCCGGTGGGCTCGCTGGAATGCTTTCACGGCGGCGCTGCGGCCTCAGTCGTAAGGGCGGCACACCGCTTCGGGGTGGCCCATATGCTCAGTTCGGTGTGCGAGCCGGGACTCGAGAAGGTGGCCGAAGCGGCGCCAGAGGCGACGCGGATGTTCCAGCTCTACGTGCGCGGCGATGAATCCTGGGTCGACGATCACGTCACCCGCGCCATCGCCTGCGGGTACAGGGCCTTCTGCATCACGATCGACACCGCCATCTATAGCCGGCGCGAGCGCGATCTGGCCAAGCGCCATGTGGTGGCGGGCCGCCGGCGTGCGAGCGGCCGTGAATTCCAGGCGGCGCTCGATTGGCGCACCATCAAACGCATCAAGAGCAAGTTCGATATCCCGTTCGCCCTCAAAGGTATTGCAACCGTCGAGGACGCCCGCATCGCACTCGATCACGGCGTCGACTGGATCTACGTGTCCAATCATGGTGGCCGCCAGCTTGACCAGGGCCGGGGCTCGATGGAGGTGTTGCCCGAGATCGTCGAGGCCGTGGCCGGACGGGCCGGGATCATTGTAGACGGGGGCTTTGCCCGCGGCACCGACGTGGTCAAGGCAATCGCGGCAGGGGCCAACCTGGTAGGGCTCGGCCGTATGCAATGCTACGCCCTTGCGGCAGGCGGGGAAAAGGCGCTGGTGCGCATGCTCGAAATCCTCGAAGACGAAATAGAGCGCTCTCTCGGCCTGCTCGGGGTGACAAAATTTGCCGAACTCGACCGCTCATATCTGCATGCGGCGCCGCCGGTGATGGCGCCGCATGCGCTCAGCGCCTTCCCGCTGCTCAAGATCGATGATTAGGTTAGGCCAACCGTTCGGCTCGTCTGAAGGGCTTGAAAGTCGCCCCACGTTGCCTGCTGGAGCGACCCTTGCAGTCACCATCGTTGCGAGTGCGTCCCGCCGGCGACGGGCGAGCACAAGGTCGCCTGAGGGCTGCCGCTGCGTTTTCACGATGGAGCGAGCACACACCGGAGGTAAGGTTCACCTCGCTGCATAGCTGCATTGCCCTTCCATGCCGTCAAAGTTCGCGGTGGCCGCCTTCCATGATCGCGTGCGGACACTATTGTATTGGCATTCGATCGCGGAAGCCGCGCCTGCGGACACAAGGAGTTCCCCATGGTCCAAGTCCTCGATCAGGTTGTCGAACCGCAGACCGCCCCGGATGCGATCGAGGCGACGCTCAACTATATCGTGGATGACGGCAGCAAGGTCTTCACCGAGACGGCAGCGCCGGGGGGGACCGACGTTCGCACCGGCGGCAAGCCCGATCCGCGCCGCGTGACGATCCGCAACGGCCGGCGCCACGCGGGCGAATTTACGCTCGAACGCAGCGGCTTTCACTTTGTCCACCACGACACCGCGGTCGGCGACTTCTTCGATGAGGCGCAAGTGCGCACGACGTACTACGCCGAGATGGAAGCGCTGGTGAAGGCCGAGAGCGGAGCCTCGCGGGTGGTCGTGTTCGATCACACACTGCGCACGGCCGACGACGCAATGCGCGCGGAGCGCAGGATTCGGGAGGTCGTGCCGCGCGTGCACAACGACTATACTGAATGGTCAGGCCCGCAACGCGTGCGCGACCTTCTGCCCGAAGAGGCAGCCGAACTGCTGCGCGGCCGCTTTGCCATTATCCAGGTGTGGCGGCCGATCCGCCATCCGGTCGAGACCTTTCCGCTGGCGATTTGTGATGCGCGCAGCCTGTCGTCTGAGAATTTGGTGGTATCGGAGCGGCGCTATCCGCACCGCGTCGGCCAGACCTACGCCATCACCTACAATTCGCAGCACCGCTGGTACTGGTTCCCGCAGATGCGGCCCGATGAAGCGCTGGTGTTCAAGGTGTACGATTCACTGACCGACGGCCGCGCCCGATGGACGGCCCACACGGCTTTCCACGATCCAACCTCGCCCCCTCACGCGCGGCCGCGGGAGAGCATTGAAATTCGCACGCTCGCGTTTTTCTAAAGGCACACCTCAATCGAGCCAATCGTCATCACCTCCAGGGTGGGCATTCGCGCTTTTGGGTTGCGATTGCGCGCGAACTTCATGGCTGAGACCTCAGGCTCCCGCCTTTTCTTCCGGCGGCTTGATGTGCCGGAACGCGTACAACAGCACGACGTCGTAGATGATTTTAAGGCTTCCGCCCAATACGAGCGGTAGTCCTGCGAAAGGGAGCGTCAGCAGCATGCCGGCAAGTGCCGGGCTGATCGAAGAGGCAAGACTGCGCGGCACGGCGGTCACACTCGCGGCGGCAGTTCGCTCGGCCGGCGTCACCACCGCCATCACGTAAGATGTCCGCGTCGGCACGTCCATTTGCGATAGCGCCGACCGCGTCAGAAGCAGCCCCAGCGCAAGCGTCATGTCTGACGAGAACGCCGCAGCGATCAGGCAGATGCTCGACGGGATGTGGGTGAA
>JASHRR010001343.1 GCA_030037185.1 Xanthobacteraceae bacterium
AGCGCAACCTCATCGAGCGCTTCTTCAATAAAATTAAGCACTTTCGGGGCATCGCGACCCGCTACGACAAACTCGCCCGAAATTTTCTCGCAGCGGTCCAACTGGTCGCGACTATCATCCTTCTCAACTGAGGACAGGCCCTAGCAATTCGCCCCGACCTTTTGAGTTGGTCGTTGCACGCGCCTTCAATTAAAGACGCTTCATCTTGAGCGTTCAGCGAAGCGGCGGGGAGCTTTAGTTCCCTGATGGGCAGAGCAGTTGTGATTTGTCGCAATAGACTGTGACTTCTCACAGTGGACCTTCCAGGTTCTGCGCGACACATTTTTCCCTTAGCACCGCGGATTTTTTCCCTTGGCACCGCGGATGGTTGCCTCAACAAGCTGGCTTGTTGGCATGAACACCGAGAGACGCACCATCACGCTCGGCGCGGCGGTGATCGCGATCGTTGCGAGTTTTTTGGCGGGAGCCTATGTGGCCAGCCGCTATCGCGTTCCCCCGCCTGGCTCATTAGCGGTGGGCGATGCCGTTGCGGCGCCTGAGACCGCCGCTGGCCCAAAGGCCGCTCCCAAGGCCAACACGGTCGAACTTCTGGAAACTCAGCTCAAAGCCGTCAAGGTGGAAGTTGCCTCGGAACGCGAGTTCCCGCTGGAGAAGCAGGCGGTTGGCAGCATCGATTTTAACGAAGAGATGCTGACTCCGGTTTTCACGCCCTATCAGGGCAGGATCGTCGGGCTGTTCGCCAAGGTCGGGGACGAGGTGCAAAGGGGTCAGACCCTATTCACCATCGATAGCCCGGACTTGCTTGCGGCCGACTCCAGTCTGATCTCCACCGCCGGAGTGCTACAGCTGACCACACGCAATCTGGCGCGGCTTCGCTCCCTTTATGAGTCGCGAGCTGTGTCCCAAAAGGATCTCGAGCAGGCCATCTCCGATCAGCAGACCGCCGAAGGCGCATTGCGAGCTGCGCGCGATGCCGTCCGCATTTTCGGCAAGACCGATGCGGAGATCGACAAGATCGTGGGCGAGCGCATGGCGGACCCGACGCTTGTGGTGCCGAGCCCGATTTCCGGCCGGGTTACGGCGCGCAATGCGGCGCCCGGACTGCTGGTGCAGCCCGGCAACGCGCCGGCGCCGTTCACTGTCGCCGACATTTCGACCATGTGGATGCTCGCGAATGTCGCTGAGAGCGACAGCCCCTCGTTCCGCGTCGGGCAGGACGTCAGGGTTACTGTCATGGCCTATCCAGGTCGTGAGTTCGGCGGCCGGATTTCGACGATCGGGTCGATGGTCGATCCGATCACCCACCGTGTCCTGGTCCGCTCGGAAATCGATGATCCCCAGCACGAGCTGCGATCCGGAATGTTCGCCAATTTCGTCATCAGCACCGGCGAGCCGATGCGCTCCGTCGCGCTCCCCTACGACGGCGTGGTTCGCGAAGGCGATGGAACCATGACGGTGTGGGTCACCGCCGATCGCCGGCGCTTTACCCAGCGGCCGGTGAAAGTCGGCCTTCTGCGAGATGGGTACTATCAGGTCCTCGAAGGCCTGCAGCCCGGCGAGTTGGTGGCCACCGAAGGCGCCCTGTTTCTAAGCAATGCCTTGGCGATCGCGGCACGCTGACACAACAGGCGCCGATCGCACGCCACACAAGGGGTAGGTCAGCGAATTGATGATGACGATGAAGAACATGCAATTCCTTGGAGTAACCTTCGCTGGGATGCTCTGTGCGGCGCTCGCTGCGGCCCCCGCCGTATTGGCCCAGGGGGCTGCGAATTCCGGTCGAAATGCTTCTCACATTGAGGGCGGGGTCAGTGACGACACTGCAACCAAAAGCGAGACCCATTTCAACGGCGTCGATCCGGCGGGCGACCACAGCGCAAATGGGTCCCGCGTGAGCGATGCGGGTCACCTTGGCGTTGCGGCCCATGACGGACCCGGCGTCGAAGCGAGCCGCACAGGTGCGGCGCCTGCAAGCGCGCCCGGCCTGACAAGACCTGGTGCGGACGACCTCGGTCCAATCAGGCTCGAAGGCTTCACCGGCCTGCAGCGCCGCGCCAACCGCAACGCGCTGATCGCCAACGCGCCGAAGACACCTGGCAGGCCGCCGGCCGCCATTGGCATCAGTGCGCCGCTCATGTTGTCCGGCGCGAACGGTGGGACGGGGCGCAGCGCCGCCAGCGTGCCTGCCGCCGGTTCGGCCTATGGCCCCCTGAGCTCGGGACGCAATGGCGCGGGCTTGAAAAGGTCTGCGGCGACCGGCGCCAATACCGTCGCTAGCGTAGCCACCGCAACCGGGGCCGGCGCGGCGTGGCATCGTCCACGTCTGCCGTCCAGCACCGTTACGGGGGCGCTGCCCCATGCCGCCGTCATCAGCGGCACGACCGTGAGCCACATCGCGTCGGGCCCCGGCTATCTGGGCGGGCCCGCAAAGGACCGTTCCGGTATCAACGGAACTGCAATTCGACCGAAGTACTGATCGCCGACAATCTGGTTCAACTGTACGGGGCGCGAAGCGTGTTGAAGGGGCTTGTCGTATTCGGATTGACGCGGCGGCCGATCATTCTTTTGGGCTTACTGGTGTTCGTCGGCGCTGGAATTGCCGCCTTCTTCAAGTTGAACATCGAGGCCTATCCGAATCCGGCGCCGGTCATTCTGGAAATCACCGCGCAGGCCGCCGGCCAATCGGCCGAGGAGATGGAGCGCTATTACACCATCCCGATGGAGGTGGGTCTTTCGACAACGCCTGGCGTCGATGTGATCCGTTCCACGTCGTTTTACGGGCTCTCGTTTGTCCGGGTCACCTTCAATTATGGCATCGACTACTATTTCGCTGTCCAGCAGGCCGCGCTCAATCTCCAGCAAAACGTAAGCCTGCCGAACAATGTTTCGCCCCAGATCCAGGCGTCGAGCCTGGTCGGCGAGGTATTTCGCTATCAAGTCGTGGGCCCGCCGCACTTCGGCTTGACCAATCTTCGCACTGTCCAGGACTGGGTGCTCCAACGCCGTTTCCTCACGGTTCCGGGAGTGGTGCAGGTCAATACCTGGGGTGGGACCACCAAGGAGTACGAGGTCGAGGTCGATCTCAACAAGCTCGATGCCTACAGCGTCACCCTACCCCAGGTGATCTCGGCGATCGGCAACGCCAACCTCAATGTCGGCGGGCGCACCATCAACATGGGGCAGCAATCCATGAACGTGCGTGGCGTCGGCTTGATCGACTCGGGCGGCACGGCCGATCTGACCCAGGGCTACAAGGTCCAGGATATCGAAAACATCTCGCTCGCCCAGGTGAACGGCGTTCCGGTGCAGATCAAGGACGTCGCCAGGGTGTACGTCGGCAACGTACCGCGGCTTGGCAAGGCCGGGCGCGACAACGAGGACGACGTGGTGGCGGCGATTCTGGTGATGAACCGGACGCTGCATACCAACGACGTCGTAGGGCGGATCAAGGCAGAGGTTGAAAAGATCAACAGCGACGGCACCTTGCCGCCTGGCGTCAAGGTGGTGCCGTTCTATGATCGCACCACGCTCGTGAACGTCACGACCAGCACGGTGCTGCACAACCTTGTGTTCGGCTGCCTGCTGGTCTT
Organism: Xanthobacteraceae bacterium; assembly: GCA_030037185.1. Next base: position 3,591 of record JASHRR010001343.1, read on the forward strand.
CGTCATTCAGTGGATTTTCCTCGGCGACCTGCGCAGCGCCATCATCGTCGGGGTCAACATCCCGTTCGCCCTGTTCTTCAGCATCATCATCCTGGTGCTGCTCGGACAGGACGCCAACCTGTTGTCGGTCGGCGCGGTCGATTTCGGCATCATCGTCGACTCGGCGGTGATCCTTGTGGAGAACGTCTTCCGCAATTGCCAGGGAAGTCCGGAAGCACGGCAAACGTTGCTGGATCACCTGGCGGAGGAACGGTGGGGTTCCGATCCCACCCGGGCAACCGACGCGGCCGCGACGACCACCTGGACCGAACGGCTCCGCCTGATCCTGGTCAGCGCGCTCGAAGTCGACAAAGCAATCTTCTTCTCAGCCACCATCACGGTGGCGGCTTTCGTTCCATTGTTCACCATGCAGGGTGTCGAAGGCCAGATTTTCAATCCAATGGCACGCACGTACGGATTTGCGCTTGCAGGCGCGCTGCTTGCCACCTTCACCATCACGCCGGTGCTCGCGTCGATGCTGCTGCCTAAGCACATCCAGGAAGTCGAGACCATTGTGGTTCGCGCCTTGCGGGCCCTCTATTCGCCGGCGCTGCACTGGGCCTTGACGCATCGCAGGACCTGCGTAGGGGCCTCGCTCGCGTTTTTGGCTTTGACCGGGCTGTTGATCCCGCAGCTCGGAACCGAATTCCTGCCTGCACTGGAGGAGGGCAATCTGTGGATCAGGGCGTCGATGCCGCCCACCATCTCGCTCGAAGCGGCGATGCCGTCGGTTACCAGGATGCGCGAGATTTTGCTGAGCCACCCCGAGGTCATCACCGTGGTTTCCCAGCATGGGCGGCCGGACAACGGCAGCGACGCGGCCGGTTTCTTCAACGCCGAATTTTTCGTACCGCTCAAACCGTTCGGCGAGTGGGAGCGCGGCATGACGAAGGAAAAGCTCGTCGAGGAGGTCCAGGCCCAATTCGCGAGCGAGTTCCCCGGGGTCGGTTTCAACTTCTCTCAGTACATCCAGGACAACGTCGAGGAGGGCCTGTCGGGGGTCAAGGGCGCCAATTCGGTCAAGGTCATCGGCCCCGATCTGGCCAAGCTCGAACAGATTGCCGACCAGATCAAGCGCGAGATGGACCAGATCAAGGGCGTCGCGGACCTCGGCATCTTCCGAGTCCTGGGGCAGCCCAATCTCAACATCAAAGTCGATCGTGATAAGGCGGCGCGCTATGGTCTTAACACGGGCGACGTCAATTCAGTCGTGCAGGCCGCTCTGGGCGGCACCGTGGCGACTACCCAGCTCGAGGCCGACCGCCAATTCAACGTGACGGTGCGGCTCGCGCCAGAATACCGCAGCACCTTCGATTCGGTTGGACGGATCAAGGTTGGATTTACGACACCGAGCGGCGCCAATGCCTATGTTCCCTTGAGCGAGATCGCCGACATCTCGATCGACACTGGCGCTTCCTACATCTTCCACGAACGAAACGCGCGCTTCATACCCATCAAATTTAGCGTTCGCGGCCGCGACCTTGGCTCGACGGTCGCGGAGGCGCAGGAGCGCATTGCCCGCAACGTGTCCCTGCCGAACGGCTATCGCATCACCTGGGCCGGCGAATTCGAGGAATTGCAGCAGGCCAAGGCCCGGCTGGCGGTGGTGGTGCCAATCAGCCTGATGATGATCCTGGTGCTGCTTTATGGCCTGTTCAATTCGCTGCGCGATAGTCTTCTCGCCCTCGCCGGCATTCCGTTTTCGATCGCCGGCGGCGTCATCGCTTTGTTTGTCACCGGGCTTGACTTCAGCATCTCGGCCGCGATCGGCTTCGTCTCACTGTTCGGCGTCTCGGTGATGAACGGCATCCTGATCATCACCTATTACAATCAGACGCGCAGCCGCGGGATGGGTACCATCGAGGCGATGTATCACGCCGCCGAGCAACGGATGCGCCCGATGTTGATGACGGCCTTGTCGGCCTGCATCGGCCTGCTGCCAGCTGCAGTCTCGACCGGGATCGGCAGTCAGGTCCAGCGGCCACTGGCGACCGTCGTGGTGGGCGGCATGCTGATCGGACCGGTCATCATGCTGGTGGTGGTTCCGGCGCTGCAGACCTTGTTCCTGGATTGGCGCGGAAGCCACCGCGAGCCGACCTTCCGTGAAGACGAACCGGGTCTCGCCGAAATTTGAGGGCATCGCGATCGACCGTAGCTTGCGCCGTTCCGGTGCGAAAGCCGGCTTTCGGCGAGACGAAGTTCGGCGCGCTCAAGCGGGCAATGGGCTGGGCTTGTGCGCCCTACTGCCGCTACGGCTCGATCAGGCGGCTGGTGGCGGCCTTGATTGCCGCCTCGACACGGGTCGCGGCGCCGAGCTTCTCGCGTGCGTTGTCGATGTGGAAATCGACGGTCCGCTTCGATAATCCCATGATTTGCGCGATCTCGGCGGACGTCTTGCCACGCGCCGCCCAGGTCAGCGTCTCGACTTCGCGGTCGTTCAGGTCAACCTGCTTTGACCAAATCTCGTTGCGCGCAACACCCGCGAGGCGTGCTGTGATGATGGCGTCGAGCCGATCGAAATCGAGCGGTTTGCTCACATAGTCGTCGGCGCCGAGCTGGCGTCCCTTAAGCTCGGTGTCCCGATCCGTCAGCGCAGTCAGGAACACAAACGGCATGTTGCGAAACCGCGGAGCGACCGCGGTGAGCCGTTCCAAAAGCTCGAAACCGGACATCACCGGCATGCTGATATCCGACAACACGAGGTCGGGCCGGAACTTGAGGATAGCGGCGAAGCCATCGCGACCGTCATGCGCGACGTGGACATCGTAGCCGCGCTCGGCCAGCTCCTCGGCAATCAGGGCTGCAGTCTCGCGGTCGTCTTCGATGCAGAGGACTTTTTTGCGCGATTCCGGCATTGGCGTTCTTGGTCAGGAGGCCGGCGCAGCGCCGGGTGCAGCAAAGCTTAAGATATTTTGGCCTCGGAATGAGGAAAAAAATGTCATAATGAGGGCTGGCCGACTCGATAAGGGACTCACAACGCGCCACCGGGCGCGACGCATCTCGCAGGCAACAGACGGTCCGCCCCAATGAGGCAGCCCAGCTCCATCAGATTTCACCTGTCGGTGGTATTCATCTTTTTCTTCTTGCTGATGTTTTTCCTCGGCATGTTGAGCATTGCCCGGCTTCGCGACTTTAACAACGTGTCCGCCGACATCGCCGATTTGTGGTTGCCGGATACGCGTGTGCTCGGCGATCTCAACAACTACACATCGGACTTCCGCGCCGCCGAGGCGAGCACCCTGCTATCGTCGGATGCAACCGATCGCGACGCAATCGAACGAGAAATGGTCGAGCTCGATCGCGCCATTTCGCAGGCGCAGGGGAGCTACGAGCGCATTCGCCACGATGCCGAAGAGGCGGCTCTCTACGGCCGATTCCGCGAGCGCTGGACCGACTATCGGGCCGTTGTCAATCAAATGCTGGAACAATCGCGAAGCGGCCGCAAGGCGGAGGCGATTTCCGCCTATATGACGACGTCGCGCACTGCATACAACGCGGCCAGCGACGCGCTCGGGCAGCTTACCAAGCACGTGGTCGAAAATGCGCAAGAGGCCGCAGGACGAGTGGCGATCGCCTATCTGGACGCGAAATGGCTGATCGGCATCGCGATGGTATTCGCCGGCGTGCTGGTGGTCGCCGCGCTGGTCTATATCAGCCGGTCGATCTCAAGCCCGCTGCTCCGTCTCGCCGGCTATATGCATCGCCTCGCCGCTAACGACACGGACATCGAGATTCGCGACACTGAGCGCAAGGACGAGATCGGCGAAATGGCGCGTGCGGCCGTGGTCTTCCGCAACAATGCGATCGAGCTCATGGTCACCCAGCGCGGACTCGCTCAACAAGCCTCGATGCTCGAAGAGAAGCTTGCCGCCGAGCGGCACCTCACGCAACTGCAGCGCAACTTCGTCTCGATGGCGTCGCACGAATTCCGCACGCCGTTGACCATCATTGACGGCCATGCGCAGCGCCTGAACAAGCTTAAAGAGCGGATCGGCGTCGACGAGATCGTCGCTCGTGCGAGCAAGATTCGCGCCGCCGTCCTGCGCATGACCCATCTGATCGACAATCTGTTGACTTCGACGCGCCTCGTCGAGAGAGGTGCCGGGCTCTATTTCCATCCGCAGGAAGTCGACCTGCGCGAGCTGGTGCATGACGTCTGCCAGCTTCATCGCGAATGCTCTCCAGGCTCGACCATCGTGGAGGAGTTAGGCGACCGCAGCCTCCGCATGGTCGGCGACCCGAAGCTTTTGTCCCAGGTGTTCGACAACCTGCTGTCAAACGCAATCAAGTACTCGCCAGGTGGCGGGCTCGCCCGGATCAGGTCGCGTGCCGCGGACGGATGGCTCATGGTGACGGTCGAGGACCATGGCATCGGCATTCCGGCTATGGACCTTGGCCGGCTCTTCGAGCGCTACTTCCGCGGCAGCAACGTCTCGGGAATCGTCGGCACCGGCGTCGGGCTCAATCTGGTGAAAATGGTGGTCGACCTGCATGGCGGCGACATCGCGGTCGAAAGCCAGGAGGGCAAGGGGTCGCGTTTCACCGTGCGGCTGCCGATCAAGCCGCCGCTCCACGCCGATCGGCCGCCGTCAATCGAGATGATCGCCGAATTACGCGCCGCCGAGGAGCGGGTCGGCGCCGCTCAGGGCTGACGGGTGAATGGCCCCTCGACCCCCTGCAGCCCGGATTGAGCGCAGCGCAGTCCGGGTCAGCGAGAAGCGCAAGGCGAGGACGCCTCAATTGAGCGGCTGGCACGGCTTTCTGGCGCAGGCGCACATCGACTCGGTCGCGGTGGCCGGCCGCGCTGCCGACACCGAGGCGCATATGTCGGCTGCCGCGGTTGAATGAGACAACTCAAGAGGGGGACGAGGCGATAATCTTCGGGGCCTACCGGTTGCATGGCCTCGTCTGCGAAACGAAACAGATTTCAAGAAGCTGTTCGACGCGGTTCGGGCTGCGGGCGGAGCGGGGAAAGATCCTTCCGCCCGACGAGGCCGAACCCGGCGTGAGGATGAAGACCGTCAGCCTGCATTGAGCGCCACCGGCCCATGCGTTCGCCACGGGGCAAGATTGCGGCGGCTGTGAGGCCATGTTTTGAACGTAACATTTCCGTATTGATACCGGCCTGTGCCTCACGGGGCGCGATTGCCGCCGGCGGGGCGAATTAAAACACGGACCTTTCCAACATGCGTTTTTACTCGGATCCAAACCTTCGACCTGACGAGGTCCAAATCCCCACGCAGCGACGGCAGGGTCGCACACAGCGCGCACGGCGGTTGATGAGACGCGTGCTGCTGCGTGCTCTTTGGAAGGCCGGCACGGTACTCGTCTATGCCGTCGCGATCGCGGTGGTCGCCCTCTCCTGCGTCCAGCTAGCATCGCCGTGGTGGCAAGCGGCGGCGCACTAGAAGACACGCGAGGACCTGCGCGATGATATCACCGAGATTCGCGACACCAATCCGCCCCGATTGGCGCGAACGTAATCGTCGCGCGAATGCTGCTGGCTTTGGTGGAAGCAGGGAAAAGCAATAGCGCGGGCGTTTTCCTGGGTCAGCTGGTCAGCTAGCTGGTCCAGGAACGCAATATCAACCTTCAGTCGGGTAGAATCGAGGCGCGGACCGGGCTTCGAATGATGCCGACGGTTCCTCGATCTCCCTATCATTCCGCACGGCGGATTTTCCCCAGTACGGCTGGTCCGTCATCACCTATTCGGCAGCCACACCGCGATTCCACCGCTTAGCGGCTTATACGCGATGCCTTACCTGTGTGGGAGCGCCTAGGCGAGCCGCGACTGGTTCCGGGCTTTCGCTGACCATTCCTTGCTGGCGTGCCGTTCTCTATGACCCCGGGGAGTTCGATGATCGTCGAGAACCGGTTCTCCGACACCGATGTAGCCTTAGCCGGGTTCTGAGCAGCTCGGCGCTCCCAATCTTCCCGCAATCCACATCACGCGGGATGTCCATTTCGCGGCTTTCCGATTCGCTTGCGCTGCGGCCTGCCAGGCTGCTCGCCTTGCTGCGGCCCATGCCATCCGATCGCGGGTACGGCGGCGGCCGCGAGGTGCTCCCGGCTCCTATGGGCCGAATGAGTGGACGTCAATGCGTCTTGGAATTAAAGGCGATCAGCGACATCGGCCGAACGTTGCGGTCCACGATCATGTTGGCGGTCGTCGCTTGGAATTTCTTGAAGTGCTCGGTCTGACGGTGTGCATCCAATGCGGCCGCATTGTCGTAGACCTCGTAGAGGAAGACGTGATTCGGATTATTGGCCAGCACTGTGATGTTGAACTCGCGGCAGCCCGACTCCTTGACGGCGTTGGCGCCGTTCTCCTTGATTGCCTCGAGGAATTTGGGCATCTCGGAAGGGATGACGACGAGATCGACAGCATTGATATAGACGCCGCCGGTTTGCGCGGCCGCATCATGGCTCGGCGGGAACATCGTGACCGACGCACCGGCGACCAATGCGATGGCGGCAGTGGACACCAGGGTTAGCTTGCGCATGGGCTTTCCTCCGTAGATCGACTCTGGTTTGGACAAGAAAGTCGGTTCGCCCCTCCGACACCTGGGCATCACGAGCGGGGCGGTCGGCGATACATGATCGAGAGTCCGAGGCAGGTGCGGGCTCGCTTCCAGTGCGTTGCCGGTTTCGGGCTTGAGTTGCAGTTGCTCGTCCGTAGAACATAGCAAATTCAGTGCGTTGGTGTCCCAAAATGTCCCGGCTCTCGCATTGATGGGACAGCGCGGAACAGCTCTAAACTGATCCTGTGGAGCAGTAAAGCCACCCGTGCCTCTAACTGGCGCTGCCGATCGTTGCGCGGCCGGCTCAATGAAAGGGCTGCCATTGAAAGGCCGTCTTTAACGGCGCCGGGTCAACGAAAGGCCGGTGTTCGTTGGCGACCCAGCGCGGCATTGCTATTCGCTCTCTGCAAGATCATCAAAAGATCTTCGCTCTTCCTTAATAACTATATTAGATGCAGCTGATCGAACCGTATTTGGTGTTTTGTGCGTGTTTAAATGGTGTCGACCGCGGCCGCCCATTTGCGAATTTTTACAAAAACCTAAACCATCCCGGACCGCTCTTTCCGATCTCGGTTACGCCGTAACCTAACGTGAAAACACTGCACCGGTCGCACGTGCGATTATGACTCGATGACTGTACTGCCGAAGCCCCGACGCTCTGGCGGCCGTACGGGCGGTCCCGTTGCGCTCGATCCGGCTCCACGAAGGTATCAACGTCGAGCTGCCAGCTTACATTTAGTCCTTCATCACACGTGTGGGTTGCTTGTGCTCGCTGCTGCCCCTTTGCGCTTCTCCTGGGTGCCGCTGCGCTTACTACCAAATGACGTTTGTCGGAACGCGGCGGGGGACGACAGGTCGCCGGGTGATGGCCTATCGGTCCCGTGTTTGACAACCAGCTCTTGCAGGTCGGTGGTGCCTCTCGGGTTTGAGTTCAGCGTCGCCACACTCCGGATTGACGACAGGAAGGGTACAGCTTGCCTGACTCAACGGTTGAGCCAATTCCGTGCGAAGCCGAGGAGGCCCTGCGGCATGAAAATAACCATCGCAATGAAGATGATCCCCACTGGAATGAGATAGTACTCGGTGAAAAAGCGTGAGAACATCTCGCGGAGCAGCAGGAAAAAACCGGCGCCGACGATGGGGCCGACCAGCGTTCCGATACCGCCCATGACGTTGAAGATCACTGTCTCCCCGGAAACCAGGAAGTAGACGAAGTCGGGTGCGGCGAAGCGGTTCTGGATGGCGTAGAGCGCGCCGGCGAGCCCCGCGAACAGTCCCGAAAGCATGACAGCGACGACTTTGTAGCGCTCGACCGGATAACCGATCGCGCGGGTGCGGCTTTCGTTCTCTCGGATCGACTGCAGCACCATTCCGAAGGGGGACTGGGTGATGCGCCGCAGAGTGAGATAGGATGCCGTCACCACCGCGAGCACGAACCAGTGCAGCGTCTCGTTCGTGAACGGGGTCGCGTAGAGCCATGGGATCGACAGCGCCGGGCGCCTGAACGTCAGCCCGTTCTCGCCTCCCGTCACATCGGTCCAGGTGAAAATGATGACGTAAAAAATCTGCGAGAAGATCAGGGTCGTAATGGCGAAATAGATATCGCGCAGGCGGGTTGAGAAATAGGCCACAAACAGGGCGACGCCCGCTGCGCCGATGAGCCCGCAGCCTACCGCCAGCCACAGGTTTGGTGGGCTGACCGTCAGCAGTGCCGCGGCCGCGCCGTACATGCCGAGGCCGAAAAAGGCGGAGTGGCCGAATGAAATCATGCCCGTATAACCGATCAGGAGATCGGACGACATGGCGAGCAGGCCCCAGATCAGGATTTCCGTCAGGAAGCGCCGCCAGAATTCCGGCAGTATGAGCGGCGCCGCGCCCAACAGCGCGATCGCGATGCAGAATCCGATCCAGTAGGTCGTGCGCGATCGTTTTTTCATTTTGGCGTCGGAACAAAGAGCCCGGTCGGCCGAATCAACAGAGTCAAGATCAGGACAATGAACGACACAATCACCGCCTGCGCCGGGCTGACCCAGATCGAGGCGTAGGCTTCAAGAAGGCTGATGAAGATCGCGGCCGCAATCGAGCCGCCAAGATTTCCCATCCCGCCGACGACGACCACGATGAACGCCTTCAGCATCCAATCGAGTCCCATGGCGTGGGTGACCCCGACCAGTGGCCCGAACAGCACGCCGCTCGCTGCAGCCATGCCGGCGCCGATGGCGAAAACCGCCGTGTGGACCCACGGAACCGGGATACCCATGGCCTGCGCCATGACGCGGTCTTGTGTCGTGGCACGAATCCAGATTCCCCAGGTGCCATATTTGAGAAACAGCCAGAAAGCGCCGATGATCGCGGCCGATAGCCCGGCAATGACCAGCCGGTACCATGGATATTCGAGGTAAAGGAGCGGGAAGTGGCCGGTGATGGGTTCCTGAATCTTGCGCGCGACCGGGCCGAACTGCCAGAGCGCATAGTTCTGCAGCACCAGGGAGATGCCGAAGGTGGCGAGGATGGTCGTCAGGGGATCGCGGCCCAGCAAGGGCCGCAGTGTCACGATTTGGAGCGCAGCGCCGAGGAGCGCGACGACAAGCGTGGCGATAAGGAGCGCCAGCCAGAAGCTGCCGGTCGTTGTAAGCACGACGACGCCGATATAGGCACCCAACATGAACAGCTCGCCGTGGGCAAAATTCACTACGTCCATGATGCCGAAAATCAGTGTCAGACCGGAGGCAACCAGCGCAAGGATCATGCCGGTGACGATGCCGTTCACGGTCTGGATCAAAATCTGGTCGTAGGGAATGGCGTTGAGCATTTCGAGGACGGCGCTCATGAACCGCACTCTAGCACAGCGTTAAAGTGGTTGATATCAGATCGATACCATCTATCAGCCTCGTCAGGATGCGTTCGAGTTTGATTTCGATCGTGCGATAAGATGGTTTCATGGAAGCGATCGATTCGATGACTACACCCCAAGATACTGGCGAATGGCCGCGTCGTTCACCTTGATGTCGGATGCAGCGCAGTGATGCCGCACCGTGCCCTTTTCCATGATGTAGATGCGCTCGCTCGCTTCGAGTGTGAGCGGGACATTTTGCTCCACCAAAAGAATGGCCACGCCATCGCGGTGCAGCGCGCCGATGATCTGCCGGATCTGCGCGACCATGCGCGGCATCAAGCCTTCCGTCGGCTCATCGAGCAGGATGATTCTGGGCTCAAGCGTCATCGCCCGTGCGATGGCGAGCATTTGCTGCTCGCCCCCGGAAAGCGTTCCTCCCGGCTGGTACCGCCGCTCCGCGAGGACCGGGAAATACGTGAACACCTTGTCGAGCAGCTGTTGCTTCTTTGGCCCGGTGACGCCCTGGCGATCGAGACCAGTCCGCAGATTCTCCATGACAGTGAGGAAGCGAAAGATGCGCCGGTCCTCGGGGACATAGCCTATGCCGAGCTGGGCCAGCTTGTGTGCCGGCAGGCCGGTGACCGCGCGGCCGGCGAACACCACCTCGCCTTGGCTTGGGCGGGCCAATCCGATGATGGTCTTGAGCGTCGTGCTCTTGCCGACGCCGTTGCGCCCCAACAGGCCGACGACCTCACCTGCACCGACATGCAGCGTCACACCGTGGAGGATGTGGCTCTTGCCATAGTAG
>JASHRR010001344.1 GCA_030037185.1 Xanthobacteraceae bacterium
CATCGTTCGGCGCTGAGGATCTTCCTCATCGCGGGCGAGGAGTCGGGCGACCGTCTCGGGGCGCCTCTGATGGCTGCCATCGAAGCGCTTGCGCCCGGCCCGGTGATGTTCTCCGGGATCGGCGGCCGGGCGATGGCAGAACGCGGCCTGCACAGCCTGTTTCCGCTCGAGGAGCTCGCGATCAACGGCTTTTCCGCCATCCTGGCGCGATTGCCGCTCATCCTGCGACGCATTCGCGAGGCCGCGGACGCGGTGATTGCGGAAAAGCCCAGCTCGCTCGTCATCATCGACAGCCCGGATTTCACCCACCGGGTGGCGCGGCGGGTGCGCGCCGCGGCGCCCCATATTCCGATCATCGATTATGTGTCGCCCAGCGTGTGGGCCTGGCGTCCGGGCCGGGCCGCCGCCATGCGGCATTACGTGGATCATGTGTTGGCGCTGTTGCCATTCGAGCCGGACCTCCACCGCCGGCTTGGCGGGCCGCCCTGCACCTTTGTCGGCCACCCCCTGACGGAGGCCGTCACGATGCTGCGGCCGTCAGCGGTGGAAGCCGCACGCCGCGAGAAAGAACCACCCTTGCTGCTGGTGCTGCCCGGGAGCCGTGACGGAGAGATCAGGCGCCACCTTGCGGTATTTGGGGCCGCGATTGGCCTCGCCAGGGAGCGCCTGGGCCCGCTCGAGGTGGTGTTGCCGACCGTACCGCATTTGGTCGAGCGTGTGCGCCACGACACCGCGGCTTGGCCGCTCGCACCCCGTGTGGTGGTCGAGCCGGCGGAGAAGTGGGCGGCGTTTCGGCAAGCCCGCGCCGCGCTCGCCGCTTCCGGCACCGTGACGCTCGAGCTCGCGCTCGCCCAGGTTCCGGCCGTCATTGCCTACAAGGTTACGCTGTTTGAGGAACTGGTCGTCCGTGCCCTGGTGCGGGTCAGGATGATCGGTCTTGCAAATATCATCCTGGACGAAGTGATAATGCCGGAGCTGCTGCAACGCCAGGCGACCGCGACCAATCTTGCCGATGCGCTCGTTGCGATTACCAGGGATTCACCGCAGCGCCGGCGCCAGCGTGAAGCCTTTGCCACACTTGATGCGATCATGGAGGTCGGCAGCCGGGCGCCCAGCGAACGCGCCGCCGCCACCATCATCAGGCTTGCCGGCAACGCCCTACAGCACCATCCCGCCGCAGGCACCGGCGCCGGGAATTGAGCCAAGCAAAACAAGTGACACCTCGCCGCAAGCTGCAGATGGTGATGAGACCGCATCGCGTTGCATTGGTGATCGAGCCCCTTCCTCGCTGCGAGCGGACCCAGGCGGACCCGTCGGGATGCCATTTCGCGCCGGCTGTGTGCAAGAGTGCTGGCGCGCGCGCGCGACTGGCTCCCGCCGGTGCTCATTTCCGTTCGACTTGCGCCGGCCCGCGCTTCCCCTCCCCGAAAGCGAGGGTGCGGGATACAAGGATCAACGCCACTCATCCTCTGGCGCGTTAACGCAAATCTTTGGCTCAAAATCACCGGGCGAAAAGGGATCGTTTTCCCTCAATGCACGTTGTTCTTGCGAGTAACGTACTTCCTTTCCGACTTGGCCCCGCTGCTCGGCGGGGCCATTTTCTTTCAAAAAAAGGGTGTTGCTACCGGCCCTTTGCGCGGGCGCCGGTCCTGGACGTGACCGAGGTGCGGCAGCAATCAAGCGCCCTGCATTGCCGACGATCTCGCCTCAGGAACTGCGCTCGCCGATGCCGCTCTCCTTTGAGGTGTGAAATGATTTCTGAGCTCAACAGCTTCCTTCAGCGCTTCAGAAATGGATGTCCGGCTTTAGCTCGCTCGGCCGGCCCTCAGCGGGCCAAAGAGCCGCAGGCGGCGGGAGGTTTGCGGATCCTTTCAGAATTGGCGGGGGCTAATTGCCGGCCTTGCTTGCTGCCCCTCTCGACCTCCCCGCCACGCGTCGCGAGGGCGGGCCAAGATGCATGATCTTCAGCTGCCTTTCGCGTTTTTTAGCTGCCCACGACTATAAAATTGTGTAGGTGATATTGTCAGGGGGCGATGAGACCAAGTGCAAAAGGGGATGTCCATGCGCTTGCGGGTGCTTTTGCTGCCTTTCATCGCCGCTGCTCTAGTGAGTCAAACGCGGGCGAGCTCTGCCCAATCTCCCAACGCCTATCCATGGTGCGTGGTCGCGGATGTCAGGAACTGCTATTACACGAGCCGGGAACAATGTCTGGAGGCAAATTCCGGGGTTGCCTTTCTGTGCGTCCCCAACCCCGGATATCGCCCGCCTCCAGTTCAAGCGGCGCCGGAGCCGGTGTCACCGCCACCTGATCCAACTGCGGCAGCGAGCCCACGTAAACGGCGGCAGCCACAGCAGCCACAGCCGCCGCAGTAGTGCCTCAGGGTAAAGTGGGAATTTGCTCCGGCAGGCGGCCCTGCCCGAGCACACGCGGGTGAGCTGCAGCCGCGCTACCTCGCATTTTTCCAGGGATCATATTTTTCCTTGGCGTCGGGGATCCTCTTCAGTCCCGCCTTATACGCGTCCTCGGCCGCCTTCTGTTTTTGCTGGTCAGCCTTTTGCTGTTCGGAGTTCTGCGAGGTCCGCCCCTTGCCTCCCTTGCCGCCCAGGCCGCCGGCATTTTGGGCGTAAACAGGGCTCACCAGCAGGGCAAAGGCGAGAACTGCTCCGAGGATTCTCATTGAGGTCCCTTTCCATCCCCCCGCGCGCCCCAAAGCTACTGGCCATCTCGGCGGGCGCCGCGCGGACGCTGCAGCGATGACAGGGCCTGCTGCGCCCCTGCCAAATCTCCGCTCTGGAGCGCCTGTCCGATCTGGCTCATTGCTTGCGCAAATGCCCCGTTGGCATTTGCGGGGCCGTTGGTTTGGAGTTGGCTGAGCGATGAGTAGGCTTGCTGTGCGCCGGAGAGGTCGCCAGACTTGAGGGCGTCTAGCAGCGCGACGAACGACTGCCGGCGACGGCAGCGTATTTCAGAACGGCGGCCGTCGGGAGCTTCGGCCGTTTGCCCGCCGGACCGGCAATCTGCCTGGGCGGCCCGAATTTCTTGCGCCGAACGGTTGGAACCGCCGCCGGTGAAGATGAGCGATTGCACGAATCGGATGGCGTCGGCAGTGGCATCGTCCCCGGTGGGAAGCGCGTTTCCTTCGATCTGATAGAGCCGGCCGTTGTAATCGAACAGCGCAACCAGGGAGCGGATGCCATCCGCTCCGACGATGCTGAGCTGGCGACCGTAAACCCGATTGACCCGGTGGGGGATGTTGACCTTCACCTCGCCGCTTTGGGACATCATCTTGATCGCATGGTCGATCACTGCGCTTTCCTCCAGGCCGGTATCGGCGAGTTCGGCGACGGTGACCTTGAACAGGGCATTGTCCTGGCGGACCGAGTAGACATGCGCTTCAACCGAACGGTTGTCGGCGACTTGGTACGTTGTGGTCTGTGTCTGCGGATCGCCTGGAAAGGCGACGGTAAAGAATTGATCCGGGTAGGTGTATTCCCGCCAGCTTTGGGCGACGGCAGGCCCGGCGCCGACAACCATCGCAGCAATCAACACGATCAGGCGCATATCGGATTCCACTGGAAAGCCGCAGCCGGCGTGCTGCACACCTTGCTTGCCGGCGATCGCGGAAACACCTTTAAGATTATCGACAGGAACATTGCCAATGGATGGACGGCGCATTACCGATTGTTAGAGGCGCCAATCGCGCCTGCGGGCTCACTTCCGCCGCGAGATCGGAAGGTACTCGCGCTGGGTGTAGCCGCTGTAAAGTTGCCTCGGACGGCCGATCTTCTGGCTCGGATCCTCGATCATCTCCTTCCATTGCGCGATCCAGCCGACGGTGCGGGCAACCGCAAAGAGCACCGTGAACATCGCGGTCGGGAAACCCATCGCCTTGAGGGTGATCCCGGAATAGAAATCGATATTCGGATAGAGTTTCTTCTCGATGAAGTAGTCGTCATGCAGCGCGATCCGCTCCAGCTCGAGGGCAACGTCGAGCAGCGGATCGTCCTTGATGCCCATTTCGCTCAGCACCTCATGGCAGGTCTTCTGCATGATTTTTGCGCGCGGGTCATAATGCTTGTAGACGCGGTGGCCGAAACCCATCAGGCGGAAGCTGTCGTTCTTGTCCTTGGCGCGCTTGATGAACTCCGGAATGCGGTCGACGGTGCCGATTTCGGCAAGCATCTTCAGCGCGGCCTCATTGGCGCCGCCATGGGCCGGTCCCCACAGGCAGGCGCAGCCGGCTGCGATGCAGGCGAACGGGTTGGCGCCGGAGGAGCCTGACAATCGCACTGTCGAGGTGGAAGCGTTCTGCTCATGGTCGGCGTGCAGGATGAAGATGCGATCCATGGCGCGCGCCAGCACGGGATTGACTTTGTACTCCTCACACGGAACCGCGTAGCACATCCGCAGGAAGTTTGCCGCGTAGGCGAGGTCGTTCTTGGGATAGATGAACGGCTGGCCGATGGAATATTTGTAGGCCATGGCGGCGAGCGTCGGCAGCTTCGCGATCATGCGGATCGAGGCGATGTCGCGCTGCACCGGGTCGGAGATGTCGGTGGAGTCGTGATAGAAGGCAGACAGCGCGCCTACCGAGCCGACCATCACCGCCATCGGATGGGCGTCGCGCCGGAACCCCTGGTAAAACCTGCTCATCTGCTCGTGGACCATCGTGTGGCGCGTCACGAGATAATCGAAGTCGTGCTTGTGGGCGGCGGTCGGAAGTTCGCCATAGAGCAGGAGGTAACAGGTTTCGAGGAAATCGCCGTGCTCGGCAAGCTGCTCGATCGGGTAGCCGCGATAGAGCAAAATACCCTCGTCGCCGTCGATATAGGTGATTTTGGATTCGCAGCTCGCGGTCGATGTAAAGCCCGGATCATAGGTGAAGACGTTGGCTTGAAGGTACAGCTTGGCAATGTCGATAACGTCCGGGCCGATGGTACCTTCATAGACCGGGAAACTGTAGCTCTTGTCACCCAGGGTCAACGTGCCCGTCTTGGTATTGGCACCGGAGCGTGCGTCCATGGTGGTATCCTCGATGAGAAAAGCGCCATAGCTGCAGGTATCAGCCTCGGGCGCGAACTTGGCCGGCCATGTCGGACCCGGCCGCTGCGCTCCCCGCAGTCTGCGTACCGTATTCATTTGCGCCCCGCAAGGCGGGACGCTTGCGATGCTCGGTGAAGTCCTCGGGGGAACCGGCTGCGCGGCCCTTCGCCCACAAACCTTGCGTGTATATTCTGCGCGTACCCTTCACGGCGCAAGTGCGGTTAGCTGACCCTGCTCACCCGGCGCAGGAAGCCTGGTCGCCAAGGCGCGCGAGGCTTTCGGGCTTGCCCAGCACGTGCAGCACATCGAAGATCCCGGGCGAGGTCGGGCGGCCGGTCAAAGCCGCCCGCAGCGGCTGCGCCACGGCGCCGAGTTTAAGGTCCTTGCGCTCGACAAATGCCCGCACGGCGTTTTCGATCATGTCCTTGGTCCAGGGCTCGACGTTCGATAGGTCCGGGATCAATTCCGCAATAATCGCGCAGGCTTGCGGCCCGAGCAGAGGCTTTGCCTTCTGGTCGATTGCGATCGGACGTTCCGCATAGAGAAACTGCGCGCTGTCAAATAGTTCCACCAAATTTTTGGCGCGCTCCTTAAGCCCTGGCATCGCCGCACAAAGCTTGGCCTTGAGATCGGGTGTGAATTTTGCTGCGAGTTCGGTGCCGTTTGCGATGTGTGGCAGGAGACGCTCGATGGTGGCGACGAGATCGGCATCGCGGCTGTGCCGGATGTAGTGGCCGTTGATGCTCTCGAGCTTGGCAAAGTCAAAACGCGCCGGAGCGCGGCCGATCTGTGGCAGGTCGAAGACCTCGATCATCTCCAGCGTCGAAAAAATTTCCTGGTCGCCATGACTCCAGCCCAAGCGTACCAGGTAGTTGCGCAACGCTTCCGGCAGATAGCCCATAGCGCGGTAGGCGTCCACGCCGAGCGCGCCATGGCGCTTGGAAAGCTTGGACCCGTCAGGTCCGTGGATCAGCGGGATGTGCGCCATCACCGGCACCTCCCAGCCGAGCGCGTTGTAGATCTGGGTTTGCCGCGCTCCATTGGTCAGGTGATCGTCGCCCCGGATGATGTGGGTCACGCCCATATCGTGGTCATCGACGATAACCGCCAGCATGTATGTCGGCGTGCCGTCGGAACGCAGGAGCACAAGATCGTCGAGGTTCTCGTTCTGCCAGACGACGCGGCCTTGAACCTGATCCTCGATCACCGTCTCGCCGGTCAGCGGCGCCCGCAAACGGATCACCGGCTTGACGCCGGCAGGCGCCTCGGAGGGATCGCGGTCGCGCCAGCGTCCGTCGTAGAGCTTGGCGCGGCCTTCGCGGCGCGCCCGCTCGCGCATCTCATCGAGCTCCTGCTGGGATGCATAGCAGCGATAGGCCTGCCCGGCCGCGAGCAACTGCTCCGCCACCTCGCGGTGCCGCGCGGCGCGGGAGAATTGGTAGACGGCATCGCCGTCCCATTCGAT
>JASHRR010001345.1 GCA_030037185.1 Xanthobacteraceae bacterium
ATCGCCAATGCGGCCGTGGACCAGCGCCATATGGTGGACCTTGTCAAACGGCGTCACATAGGCATAGCCCTTGAGGGGGCCGATCTCGGTCGAAACCGTGAACTGGGCGACCCGCTCGACCAGCTTTTCCCGCATCTGCCGGTAGCCGATGAGGTCGGCGATGGTGATATGCTTCAGTCCGTGCTTCTCCGCGAACTGCCTCACCTCGGCACCGCGCATCACGCTGCCGTCGTCGTTCATGAGTTCCGCCAGCACGCCCACCGGGGGCACACCGGCGAGTCGGCAGAGATCGACGCACGCCTCGGTATGACCGGAGCGCATCAGCACGCCGCCCTCGCGCGCCACCAGCGGAAAGACATGTCCGGGGCGGACGAAATCGGCGGCGCCGCTGTTGGGATTGGCGAGCGCCCGCACCGTGTTGGTGCGCTCCTCAGCCGAAATGCCGGTGGTGAGACCGTGGCGCACGTCGACCGAGACCGTGAACGCGGTGCCGAGCGGAGCGTCGTTCAACGCCACCATGGGATCAAGATGCAGCCGCTGCGCTTGATCCGCCGACAGCGGCGCGCACACGATGCCCGAGGTGTGCCGCCTGATGAAGGCCATGTTCTTGGGCGTGCACATCGAGGCAGCAACAAACAGATCGCCTTCGTTCTCGCGATCGTCGTCGTCGGCCACCACGACGATCTCGCCCCGCCCGAATGCAGCGGCCACCTCTTCCACGAACCGTTGCGATTCACGGGCTGTCATTTACGACCTTTCAAACGGCCAGGCTGGGCTTTCGCCGACCTGCGCGCGGTGGCGCAGATAGTGATCGGCGAGCACGCACGCCATCATGGCCTCGCCGACCGGGACCGCCCGGATGCCGACGCAGGGGTCGTGGCGGCCCTTGGTGGTGATCTCGGTTTCGTGGCCGTGACGGTCGACGGTGCGGCGCGGCGTCAGGATCGACGAGGTGGGCTTGACGGCGAACCGCGCAACGATCGGCTGGCCGGTGGAGATGCCGCCCAGGATGCCGCCGGCGTTGTTGGAGAGAAACCGCGGCTTGCGGTCATTGCCTATGCGCATCTCGTCGGCGTTCTCCTCCCCGGACAAAGCAGCAGCCGCAAAGCCGGCGCCGATCTCGACGCCCTTGACGGCGTTGATGCTCATCAAGGCGGCCGCGAGATCGCTATCGAGCTTGCCATAGATCGGCGCCCCAAGGCCCGCCGGAATGCCCTCGGCAATCACCTCAATAACGGCGCCGATCGATGAGCCTTGGCGCCGAATGCCGTCGAGATAGGTCTCGAAGAACTTCGCCATGTTGGCGTCCGGACAGAAGAACGGGTTACGCGAAACCTCGTCCCAATCCCACCTGGCGCGATCGATTTGGTGCGGCCCCATGGCGACGAGTGCGCCGCGCACGGTCATGCCGGGGACGATCTTTCGGGCGACGGCGCCGGCCGCCACCCGCGCGGCGGTCTCGCGCGCCGAGGAACGCCCGCCGCCCCGATGGTCGCGCAGGCCATACTTGGCGTCGTAGGTGTAATCGGCGTGGCCGGGGCGGTAGAGATCGCGAATTTCGGAATAATCCTTGGAACGCTGGTCGACGTTCGCGATCATCAGCGCGATCGGCGTTCCGGTCGTAGCCTCCAGTCCCGTTGCGTCGTCCGTCATCACGCCGGAAACTATCTTCACCTGGTCTGGCTCGCGCCGCTGCGTGGTAAAACGCGACTGGCCGGGGCGGCGGCGGTCGAGATCGCGCTGGATATCGGCGCCCGTCAGCGGAATTTTCGGCGGGCAGCCGTCGACCACGCAACCGATGGCGGCGCCGTGGCTTTCGCCGAAGGTGGTGACCCGGAACAGATGGCCGAAGGTGTTGTGTGACATAAGGTTCAGCCTGTCGGCAGGTTGGTAACCTCCACGAGCGGCGTGGTCAATTGGCGAGACGCGATCCGCGCCGGCTGCGCCGATCTGTCGGGGGCTGGCTGCGGCATAGGGCGCAGACGGCGCAGTATCGCGCCGCAAGCCGACCGTACGATTCGATCGCAGGGCCACGGCGGGCAGCGGCGGGAGGCGAATAGGCTTTGCTAGTCTGCCGCGTTTCGCCTTCCCTGCAACAAGGGCTATAGTGCGCGACCGTCAAGCTCACCAGGGAGGGAGTCATGCGTGGAGGGAGTGCAATTGCTTTGACCGCTGTCGTTGTGCTCGCAGCCTATGGGGGATCATTCGTTCCGGCGCGCGCACAGGCACCCGCCGTCACCGCGTTCGAGGGTGCGCGGCTCATCGTAGGTGACGGGCGCCCCTCGATCGAAAACGCCACCTTGGTGGTCGAAGGCACCAAGATCACCCAGGCGGGGCCGGCTATCGACGTGCGTGTGCCGCAAGGTGCCGTGCACGTCAACCTTGCCGGCAAGACCGTGATGCCGACACTGATCGACACCCATACCCATCTCAGCCAGACCCGCGAAGGGCTCATCCAAGACCTGAGGCGGCGCGCCTATTATGGCGTCAGCGCCGCCTTGAGCATGGGCACGGACGAGACCGAAAATGAGCTGCAAATGCGCGGCGAACCCGCGCCCGGGATGGCGCGGGTGTTCACGGCGTGGCACGGGATCACGCGGCCGGAGCCGGGGCGGACCACCGCGCCGTTCTGGATCAACACCGAGCAGGAAGGCCGCAAGGCGGTGGCGGAGCTGGCCGCGCACAAGGTCGATATTGTCAAGATCTGGGTAGACGACCGCGACGGCAAGTATGCCAAGCTGACGCCGGCGCTGTACGGCGCCATCATTGATGAGGCGCACAAGGATGGGCTACGTGTCACCGCCCATATCTTCACGCTGGAAGACGCCAAGGGCCTGTTGCGCGCCGGCGTCGATGCGTTCGCCCACAGCGTCCGCGACCGCGACGTCGATGATGAATTCATGACGCTCGTGAAACAGCACCCGAATCTCGTGGTCAATCCGAATCTGCCCGATCGGGGCGTGAAGACGGACGTCTCCTGGCTGCGGGCGAGCCTTCCGGCCGCCGAGATGCAGAAGGTCGAGGAAGCCAACACCGACCGGCCGAAGGCGCAGGCGTTCTACGGGATCCAGGCGCGCAATCTCGCAAAACTGAGCGCCGCCGGCGTGCGCATCGTGCTCGGCACCGACGGCAATACGCCGTGGGCGCCGCATGTCGAGATGACCGACATGGTTGCTGCCGGCATGACGCCGATGCAGGTCATCGTGGCCTCCACCCGCAACGCCGCCGAGTTCCTGCGTATGGCCGACGCCGGAACCCTGCAAGCCGGCAAGAGCGCCGACTTCATGGTGCTCGACGCCAATCCGCTCGATGATATTACCAACACGCGGCGCATCTCGGCCGTTTACCTGCGGGGAACGGCCGTCGATCGCACGCGAGCGCCCTAGCGGCCGAACTCACAAATTTGATCTTGTGCGATCGGACAACGCCGTCAGGAATAGCAGCAGCGGCAGGCCGCCCGCGGTGCGAGTTCGATCAGGCGTCCAGCGCTTTGACGGAGCTCCAGTCCGGCCCCTGCTTGCCTCCCGTCATGTCCGCGCCAAGCGCGGGCATGACGAAGAGAGCCGCAGTGGGTCGCGTTTGCCGCTTTCTGGCGCCTCCGACGTCCTGACCGAGCCCGCCTTGCATGACCGCTTAGTTGTGGAGGTTGGCCAACCAGTCGAACAGCGAGTTACTGTTGTCGGGAACCGGCTGGGATTGCCCGGTCGCGACATCGAGTTTTTGTTCCGGTGCCGCAGGTTGCAGGCGGTTCCACCAGCCGCCGCCGAGGGCCTGATAGAGAGCGGCGGTGTCGCTCACCCGGTTGGCTTGGGCCTGGACCAGCTGGATCACGGCGTTCTC
>JASHRR010001346.1 GCA_030037185.1 Xanthobacteraceae bacterium
CCGTTGCGATGCAGCTTCGATTGCGTGGCGGATCAGCCCACCCGGTTCGGTGCTGCGTTCGGCCCGGCCTCGTCTTGGTCGGTAGATGCGCGGCTTGCGCTCCGGCACCATGGCACGGATCGCATCATAAACTGCGATCGCAAAATCGGATAAGCGTGCGATACCAGACGACAACGCGCCGAGTTCATCAGGCTGGCGGGCTAAATCGGCAGCAGAATCGAGCCCTCAAACATCTGTATGTAGGTAGAAACCAGGTGACTCCGGTCCACTCGGATGCGACCGAACAGCACTTCGCGAGGTCGATGGCTCGCGAAGCGGTACACGGCTCCAATCATCGCATCCATCGACGCAGGCCCTCACGTTCGTCGAAATCATTGTTGCGAAGCTCGGGATCGGGATTCCGACCAAAGGAGCATAGCGCACGACCTAGCCTCAACCCGCCAAAGCCGGTCCAGAAAGGAGCATAATACAGGCATCGACCTGAGATGGTAGCGAGGTGCGTGCCGGAAACAGTGGGTCAGGATCGGCGTCCGCGTGGCGACATTGCAACGCGCGAGTGAGCAAGGTTATGTCGAACCGAGCCGGATACGCTTCGCTGAGGAAAGCCACGGCTTCGTCGTTCGAGCCCATACGGCCCGTTATCCAACTATAGCAGAATCGCGCCGGATACAGAAGCGTTCGCAGAAATGCCTTGCGATCTTGCGGCTCCAAGATTTGGGCGCTCGCAAAGCGCCGCGCCGAGGCCCTCCAGTTCGCAAACGGCGCGTCGGAGAGGTAACGTCTGATCTCTTCATGCGAGGGGCGCGTTGGCTGCACTCTATAGTGCTCCACCAGCGCAACCGCATGATCGAGGTAATCGACGCGGTCCAGAGGAGGAAATCGGCCGAGGCTAAAGCGCCGGTCGGTCCAGAACACGGAGAGGTTAGGGCCCCAATCGGCGGACAGCCCCACCGCCTGGCTTCGTATCCTATCGAGCGTGTGCAGGGCGAGCCCCGTGTCGGTAACCAAAGCGATATCGACGTCGCTATAGCGCCCGCTGAAGCCGCCATGGGCAAGGCTGCCCATCAGATAGGCGCCGAGAAATTCGGGTCCGAGCGCCGGCTGGCACAATCGGACAAGGCGATGGGCAAAATGCATCGCGGCCGCTTTGGCGGATCCGTCAGCGGTCTCGTCCGTCGTTTGCTGCATTGATGGAAACCTCGGAGCACGAGTCAAACGAGAGGTACCAAATATCGGCTCGATCGCCAAGCTTACTCAGTATGAATACCAGCTTCGCGTATGATGGTGCCGTATTTCTGATGATTCCTGATAATCAGTTCGCGAAATTGGTCCGTGTCGCGAAAATCGAGATTAAATCCCAGCGCGGACATACGGCCGTGCTCGGAGGGCAGCTCGGCGACCTCACGGGTGGCGACGCAGGCGAGGACCTCCCCTGGCACCTTCACCGGCGCAACGTTGCCGAACCAGTTCGTCGTCTCAAATTCCGGCACACCTTTCCGGGATCGTCGGTACTTGCGGCAACATCGGCTCTCGTCGCTGGATCGATACGCCCAACATTCCCACCCTGCCTTGTTCGACGTATGGCATGATGGCAACCGACGAGCCCCAGATGAGCGGAATCTGTCAGCCCGACAGGTCGTTGAGTCTTGCGATAGGGCACATGCCCAATCGCAATCTTCGCCGCGGTGTTCAACCATGCCGCCGCGAGGTGATGCGGCGTCCCGATGCCGGGCGTCCCCACCGAAAGCTTCCCGGGATAGGCTTTGCTGTACGCGATGAGTTCCTTGATGTCATGAACGGGGGCCGAGCGGTGCGCGAACAGCACCAAGGGGGAAGTCGCGACGATGGCGATCGGCACGAAATCGGCCATCATTTCGAAGGGCACCGTCTTGTTAAGCCATTTGGCGATAACGACGCGCGGCTCCATGAGCAGCAGCGTGTAGCCATCCGGCGCCGCTTTCGCACCAAATTGGTACCAATGAGTGAGCCCGCACCGGGGCGGTTTTCCACAACGACAGACTGCTTCAGCTTCTGCTCCAGCCTCTCGGCGATGGAACGATTGCCGGCGTCTTGGCCCGGTGGCCGCGGCGGTAAGTCAGTGACCGAATCATCTACACGCGAGCAGTCGGCTAATGCCGAAAAAATCAGTTATCTGGCCTGAGCAATCAGAAGGATATACGGTCGCGCTTCATGTAGTGGTCGCCAAAACTCCTCACCCTCTTCGGCCAACGCTTCGGGTGTGGCGGTCATCGGCTTCCACGCGATGCTCATGCCGGCGACGGCAGCAGCCTGCTCATATTCGGCTTCCGTGTACTGGCGCTTAAAGAGCGGCTCTTGCAGCCCTGGCTCTCCTGTTCTCTTGATGAACTCCATCTTTACCCGGTTGCCTTCGAGCTTTGTCATGCGTCGAATAAAAAAATCAGTTTCGAACTTCGAAAATCGAGGATTAAGGGTGACTGACACAAACTTTCCTCCGGGAACAAGGTGTTGCTTCGCAGACTGGAAAAAGGTTCCTAACTCGGCGATGTTCTCCGCGTATGGTAACACCATAATCGAAGTTGCCGAATCGAACTGACGGCGATCAAAGAATGCTTGGGGTGTCGCAACGACATATTCGATCCATCGGCTTTGCCCGTCTACAGAGGCTCGCGCAAGCTCTATTTGCTTTGGGGACTTGTCGTAGCCCACAACGGACGCACCTTTCTTAGCCAAGAGATGCGGAAAAGGACTGTTGCCGGTTCCAATATCTAAGATTCGTTTGCCGCGAAGCGCGCCCAGCTCTCTTATGACAGCGGGATAATGGAGTCCCGAACGATACTCATCGGTAGCGACGTACTGTCCGTACTCCGGAATCTCACCAAAATCCGTCATGTTACTGTCCTTTCGTTGCGGGGCCAGTCCAGCATGACGTAATTCTCCGGTAGAGCGATAGGTTGATCAGTGTGCGCTCAAAAATGACGATCGCGTGGGAGTTTCCGTGGATGGCGGATTGTGATCCGGTGACGAGAACCCGGTGAGACCCCATGACAACTCGGCCCGCGCCCCGCTTAGATGCGAGCCAACCTATTTGACTGACGCCATCAGTCGTTTTCGCAGAGGTTTCAGGGCCGCTAGTGCCAGAAGGGCCGCCAAGAGGTCGAGCGCGGCGGCAATCATGAAAACTATCCTCCAGCTTCCCGCTCCGGCCGGCAGCAGGTTCGCTAGCGGAACGACAAACGCGGCCATGCCTTTGGCGGTGTAAAGCAGCCCGTAATTGGCCGTCGCGAATTTTCTCCCGTAAAGATCGGCGCACATGGCGGGAAACAGCCCATAGATCTCTCCCCAGGCGAAAAATACCAGGCCCGACAGGATCACGAATAGCACCGGATCGTGCGCGAAGGAGAGCAACCCATAAACAGCAAGCGCTTCCAACACAAAGGCGACGAACATCGTGTTCTCGCGGCCGATCTGGTCAGAGATCCAGCCGAAGAACGGTCGTGTCAGCCCGTTCATTGCGCGGTCGAGCGCAAGTGCAAATGTGAGCGCCGGCAGCGTCAACCCGAGCATCGTCACGGGTACATTGTCGATTTTGAAATCTTTCGCCATCGGCCCGAGCTGCGCTTGCGCCATCAAGCCGCCAACTCCCACCAACACGAACATTGCGTACATGACCAAGAACGGAGGTGACTTGATCACTTCGGTCAAGGCATAATCTCGACGACTCTGCTGGACCGCTGCCACGACTGGCATCCGTACTTCGCTCGGTTCGGGAGCACGCAGCAGCTGTGCCACCAGCAAGACGACGAGGCCTTGGCCGATTCCGAACCAAAAGAATGCCGCTTCATAGCCATTCGTCTGAATCACGCCTTGGATGGGCAGGACGGTGAGCGCCGCGCCCGCGCCGTAACCCGAAGCCGTCAAGCCTGCCGCTAGGCCGCGCCGGTCGGGAAACCATTTCAGTGCGTTACCCACAGCTCCGCCATAAACGACACCGACGCCGAGACCACCGATTACAGCCGCAAGGTAAAGCAGGAAAAGCGAGTCGGCATAGGAATTAAGGACCCAAGCCATGGCAACGAGAACGCCAGCGCCACTGATCATCACGCGTGGGCCGAATCGGTCCACCAGATATCCGTGGAGCGGTACCAGCCAGGTCTGGGTGAGAACGAAAATTGTGAACGCCCATTGGATAGCGTAGCGGCCCCAGTGATATTTCTGATCAATGGGATCAACGAAAGGCGTCCAACCGAGCTGGAGATTGGCCACCATGACCATACAGATGATCCCGAATACCAGCTGCCCCCAACGCAATCCGCCGGACGT